>JANQSY010000132.1 GCA_028279065.1 Cytophagales bacterium | reverse complement strand
TTTTTTTATCCAGGCTTTACCCAAATAAATTTGGGCCAGCCCGAAACAAAAAAACCGCCTTGCGGCGGTTAATTTACTATGTGGGTCCTGCAGGATTCGAACCTGCGACCCCCTGCTTGTAAGGCAGGTGCTCTAAACCAACTGAGCTAAGAACCCATAACAATATTCTATTTTGTATCCCAACCCATAACAACATCCCAACTCCTCTCAAATGTCTCGATCGCCAAAGGCTTGTCCGAAGGCGATAGCTAAGAACCCAAAACGGGCTGCAAAAGTAGGCAAAAAAATATTTTGAATTTAGGCCTCAAGCAAAATTTTGAGACGTTAAAACTATGGAGTGAAGTAATTTTACCCCTTCATGTTCAAAAAGATCCTTCTCTGGTTTTTCTTAATACTTGCCTTGGCCATACTTGGCTTCGGGGCCTGGCTATGGGTCAATAAGGAGGAGATCGAATCACAATTGATCAAAGAGGTAAAAAGCTATTTCGAGGTGCCTACTGAGATCGGCTCAACCGAGATCGACCCATTCTCCAACTTCCCCTATATATCCCTTGAAGCCAATAATGTCTATTCCCAAGGATCCGGGGAACACCATGACAGACCTCTTTTTGAATTGGAACAGATGTCCTTTGGGGTGGAATTCTGGGATATCCTGAATGGAGACCTGGTGATCAAGCACATGCTGTTCAAGGGCGGCCAGATCAATATCATACATCCTTCCAAAGGTGAGCCCAACTACTTGATCATAAAAAAGCAGGAAGAAACCGGTGAACCAACTTCATACGACTCCTTGAAGGGACTGGAGATCGAGGATATCACATTCAAGGATGTTTTGCTCAGCTATTCAATTCCTGATAAGGGTGTACTAATTTCAACACATGCTGAAAAACTAAAAGCCGATCTCCTGGTAATGAGCAAATTGATCCAGGCAGGCCTGGATTTCAAAGGAACAACGGACAAGGTGCTGGTGAATCGGGTCAATTATGTCAAGGGTCAAAATGCAGGCTTCACCGGGCTATTGAACATAGACCTGGAAAATAATAGGTTCTATTTTGAAAATCTGAAACTCATCCTCGATAAGGTACCCATATCAGCGAACATGAAAATAAACTGGGGGAAGGAAACCGACATGGATCTTCTCACCAATATTGGACCTTCGGATATCGATCTGATCCATCCCCATTTGCCAAAGCCTGTCTCGGGCATAGTAAAGGATCTGAAGGCCAAAGGAAAGGTAAATGGAACCTTCGCTATAAAAGGAAGAGTGGATGGAGAGCATGATCCGGGAGTCGAGATCAGAGTCCCAATCCGAGATCTTGAAATTGGTTTTTTTGACTCCCTTCAGCAGATGCCCGTCATAGAAAATGGTGAGGTTGTTTTTACGAGCACCCGGTTTTTCTCAGATTCGTCAAATAGGCTCGATATAACAGCAAAAAAGATCAGTTGGGGAGAAACCCTCCTCTCAGGAGAATTTAAGATACCCGTTATCGCAAGGGATCATTGTTCCCTGAACCTGAAAGGAGATCTTGAGTTTGAATCACTGATCAGGTTATCCAAGTCCACCCTTGTTGAAAACCCAGAAGGGCAGATCAATTTCAACATAAAATACATCGGCCCTATACTCAAGGAAAACCAGCATGTCCTGGATGGCTCGAAAATCTCGGGGGGAGCGAGCTTCGAGGATCTGAAACTGGATTTTGTAAAAAGAAATTTCAACGCAAGAGAGGTCAGGGGAAAGTTTGACTTTAATAATGAGATCCTCTCATTCACAGATGTTTCCGCTTCCCTTGGAAAAACGGATGTGCAGATCAATGGTTATGCGATCAACTTCCTTAACTATTTCTTTTTTGAAGATCAGGACATTTACGTGGAATCCAAGATCCTTTCCGATACCATGGTCTTGGAAGACCTGTTGAGGTCTGGGCAAGATACCAGCGATTTTATTCTGGATTTCAGCCCCAATGTCTCCTTTCTGGTAAAACCCGAGATCCACGATTTCAGGTTTAAACAGTTTCATGCAAAAAAGATCACTGGTCGGCTAAAGCTGAAGGATCAAAAACTATTGGTCCGTGATCTGAATATGAATCTGGCGGATGGCAATGCAGAACTGGAAATGGAACTCAACACTCAGGACTCATTGAACTATTCCTGGATCGCAGATTTTGATTTTGACAGCCTGAAGCTGGACTCCACCTTTTACTTCTTTGATAATTTCGGCCAGTCCTTCATAAAAAGTGAAAATCTAAGGGGAAGGTTGTCCGCCTCAGGGGAGATGTACCTGGAATCAAACAGCAAACTGGAGTTCGATCCTGCTTCTATACGTTCAACTATCGATACAAGGGTCTATAATGGAAAGCTGGTCAATTTCGAACCCATCAGGAATATCCAGAAATTCCTTGACCGTAAAACCAACCTGGATTATGTGGAATTCGATGAGCTCAAGAACGATATCGTCGTCTCGGAAAGAAGGGTAATCATCCCACAAATGGAAATCCGTTCAAGCGCAAAAGATGCTTTGATCTCAGGCTTTCACAACTTTGATAATTCATTTGAGTATCACCTCCAGGTTCCGGTATTTGGAAAGAAAAAAAGGGATAAAGATGAGCAGTATGGGATTGTTGAAAAAGCTTCAGGATTGAGTTTTGTGCTCTTGAAGATCGAAGGAAATCCGGAGGATTATAAGGTTGATTACGACACCGAGGAGTTGATAAACAAAGTCAAAAGGGGATTTTTCCTTGAAACTCAGGAAGCCTTGAACCTATTCAGAAGAAAGAAAAAAGAGAGCAAGGTGGAATTTGAGGACGATGAATTCCACGAGATCGATCAATGAATGAACCTGATCCCCAGGTTAAAGGTGCTTCCTGCTCCCTTTCCCTCTGAGCCCGCCAAGAATCTTGTCAACAATAGTTCACCCTCCATCAATCCGGGGATGATCTGGTATTTCCCTCCCAAGCCCCCTTGAAAGAAGTATTGATTGAAGGGGTCGGTCTTCTGTTCAAAATCATCATAATGGGTAGGCCAATACTCGGCCATGGCATAAAGAGAGATTCTCCGATTGGGAAAATAGCTGAAGAATACGCTTATCGGTGTTTCCAGATAGCTGTTCTCTCTAAAAGATTCCCTGCTTCGATAATACCAAAAGGACAACCTTGAGAAGAACTGGAACTTGTCTCCCAAAGGTTGGTCAAAGTATATGCTGCTCAGCCACAGATAATATCTATCCAGGGCAAGAAAGGGTTCTTCTGAATTTTGTCTCTCAAGATCCTGCTGGAGCGGGAAGTAAAACCCAGTTTCTACCGACAATCTTCGAATTGATTCAAAGGGAGCCCATTTAACCTTTGGGCCAAATACTGTAACTCCATAACTCTGCGCAGGAGAGCCTTCAAACCTGAATATGTCAAAAGCCGAACCGGATGAAAAAGTATCGGTCCTGGCCATTTTCAACCAAAGGTCAGCACCCACATTCAAGCGATTACCCACCCCAAAAAGAAACTGATTCAGTACAGTAAAAAATGACTCTCTGGTCGAAATATCAGTTCTACCACCATCAGCTCCAAAGAAGGCTGTTTGAGAATATAGATTTGAAAAAACCTTTAGCTCCCACTGTCCCTTGGAAAGAACAATGGAGGGAGTATAATTCTGAAGATTTGTTCCAGGTGAGACAGGAGCGGCTGGTTCCTGGTCTTCCTCAACCGCTCCTTCTACTTTTTTTCGTTTAAGGTCCAGTCATACTCGTAGTAACTGACCCTTGCCCCCTCGGGAATCTTTTCCTTTCGATATTGATTTATGAAGGGTACCACTCCCTTTTCACCCCCAAAATCTGAAGCATACCAATTGAAGATCTGAGAAACCTCAACCTCACCGGCATTTCTCCCATATCTTATGAATTGCGGATCGTTCATCGCGTCTTCGGTAACCTTCTGAAGCTGGTCCTGTACTCTTTCCGGATCATAGGATTCAGAGATTAGGATTGGGCAACCTTTGGCCGCACAGACCAACGCAAAATGGATCCTTGCATCATTATACACCCGCACTTTTTTGTTTTCCAGATCATTCAACGACATCTTTTCTCCTGCCACCGTTATTGTCTTTTGATCGAAGAAACCAGAAATCTCCATTGGAGAGGAAACAGGGTACTTAGATACTATGCCATTGATCACCATCAGGTTGTATGCATTCAGGTAAAAGGCCATTTGGAAATTGGCATTCTGTTTACCGATGCTGAACGATTCCACCTGCTCGATCAGACCCCGGAGCTTATCAGGGTCCCTTTTTATTCCTTCATAATCAACACTTCCCTCAGAAACATGTTGCTTGAAGAATAAATCAGCTTCCCCAAAGAAGTCCTGGGAAAACAGGACAGCAGGAAGAAGGGAAAACCACAGGATTAGGATCTTTTTCATAAAATGATTTTTTCAAAAAAAATGCCAGCATCAGCAACGGGCTGTCTCGGGATGGACAAAAAAAGTATTAATTCAGCCTGCATGGTTTCTTTGTTGACAACCAACTATATTTGCACCGCAAATAGATTAAGATTTATTTGCAATGAATTCCCTCCCAGATAAGGTCAGTTTTGAAGCCCTGACCTACGATGATGTTCTTCTAATCCCTTCCTATTCCTCCGTACTTCCAAGGGATACAAATACGTCTACAAGACTGACAAGAAATATCCGTCTTAATATTCCTCTTGTCTCCGCGGCTATGGATACGGTTACTGAATACCAGATGGCCATTGCACTGGCTCGGGAGGGCGGCCTGGGGTTCGTCCATAAGAATATGAGCATTGAAGCCCAAGCAGAACAGGTAAGGAAAGTAAAACGGTCTGAAAGCGGAATGATCCTTGACCCTATCACCCTATCAAAAGATTCAAAACTCAAGGATGCAGACCGAATAATGAGAGAATTCAAGATCGGCGGGATCCCGGTGATTGATGGGGACCATAAACTGGTTGGTATTATCACCAACCGGGACCTTAGATTTCAAAAGGACCTTGAGACTCCGGTATCGGATATCATGACCTCCCAGAGTCTGATCACCGCGGAAGAAGGTATTTCACTGGTTGAAGCGGAGGAGATCCTGAAAAAACATAAAATAGAAAAACTACCGATCACTGATAAGCAGGGAAAACTTGTTGGATTGATCACTTACAAGGATATCCTGAAAAAGAAAGACAGGCCCAATGCATGTAAGGATGAATTTGGAAGGCTTAGG
This sequence comes from Cytophagales bacterium, assembly GCA_028279065.1. GTDB lineage: Bacteria > Bacteroidota > Bacteroidia > Cytophagales > CCMP332 > JANQHS01. The sequence continues at coordinate 104 of JANQSY010000132.1, read as the reverse complement.
GTAGGCGCAGCTCTTGGGGTTACCGCCGACATGCTTCAAAGGATCGAATCCCTGGTAAAGGCAGGGGTAGATGTGGTTGCAATTGATACCGCTCATGGCCATAG
>JANQSY010000002.1 GCA_028279065.1 Cytophagales bacterium | reverse complement strand
CCAATTGACCCCCGCAAAAAATGGCTCCCCTGAATTGGAAGTAGCCCCATTGGCTTTTTTCACCTTTCCCATGTTCACCAAAAAAAGGATCGAATCCTCAAGTTGAAAAATCATGTCGCTTGACTTATCTGCAGGCAACCCCAGATCCCATTCAATCTCAAAATCCTCCCATCGGAATTTTATTAATCTGGAATCAGTTGCCTGAAGAAAAAAATCAGAGTTCACTGGAGAAAAAAGCCTTTTGCTGGCCCCTAGTTTAGATCCTTTGAAATATTCTTCAGGGAAGTAATTTATTATTTGTCCGTTGACCAGGTTTACAACCCGGTAGGGAATCTGATGCAGGAAAAGAAGTGTATCCCTTTGAATTTCGCCTTCTTCCACTGCAATCCGGTCTTCAAAGAAAAGTGACCAATTTAGGTTTCCGGAATCCAGATTATGAGACCGCAGATAGACTCCGTCTCTTTTGGGGCCTAGTTGAAACGAAATCAAGCTGTGGTTTTTCCGGAGGTATTTCAGGTCCTTTCCCTTAAAGGCCCCACATTCATTACCGGTTTTTGGATCCAATATTTTATACTGAATTCCGCTGGCATATTTTATATAACCGGGTAAATGAGCAGCAAGCTTATTACCATAAACTGATGTTTTCTCCCAAAGTGTGTCCAGTGAATGGAGATCCATGCAAATGAATTGGTATTGCGACCCTTCATATTGGCTTTTCTTAAACGGGATTACCAATTGAACTGAAATAGTGTTGGTAAGAGTGTCAATAAAGAACTCATCTACTTTAAAATCGAAAGCAACTTCCTGCCCTTTCAAATCATTCCCGCCCGCCAATTCCTTGCCAATGGTCACCCTCCTTTGTTTGGATAATTGGCAAAATGAATCTGGCGCCCTCAAAAGCAGTAATGCCAGAGAAAAACACAAACTCAGTCTACAGAAGGAATACATTCTATTGAGGCATAAACGATTGTAATAATTAAGAATTTTTCGGTAACCTGCCTCACTGAGGTGTGCTCATCAAACCCTAGGTTATAAAATTCATCACTTAGATGGGGTTCGTAAAAAATACTGAGAAAAGCCAAAAAACTTGGTCTTAAGCGACCATCATCGAAATTCCATCAGTTTGCCTTAGTCGAATGATATCCATCTCCATTAAACTTGACGGAGGTCATGCCTGCAAAGAGATGGTTCCTATCTATTTAGGTATTACCCGATTCAAAAACCAATTCTACCAAACCATGAAAAAATTTATCTTTTTCCTTTTAGCTATTGCTGCTTCATTTTCTTCAATCGCCCAAAGCGATGATGAGGCACTGATCCCCGCCCTTGACGAAGAAGAATACAAGCCCCTAAAACTCGACCTCAACCAAACGGGATCTCAATACATCAGATTTCTGATCTGGGGTCAATTCTGGTTAAGGGGCCAGGAGAATGATGATGGGGACATATATCTCAATACCTCTATCCGAAGGATGCGTTTGCTGACCTATGCTCAGGTAAGTCCACGTTTCATGATCCTGATGCATTTCGGATTGAACGGGCTGAACGATCTGACCATGGATCCACTGGGGTCAGGAGCTCTTGGACCCCAATTATTCCTTCATGATGCCTGGTCTGAGTTTCAGGTTGTACCAGAAAAGCTGGTCATGGGAATAGGACTCCATTATTGGAACGGGATCTCACGTTTGACAAACCAAAGCACCCTAAATTTCCTCACTCTGGATAATTACCGAAGAGCCTGGCCTCAACTAGGATTGACAGACCAGTTCGCACGGCATCTTGGGATCTTTGCGAATGGTATGTTGGGAGGTTTTGGGTACAGAGTCTCAGCAAATTCCAACCTGATCAACTCTCTTGATGTAAACAGAATACCAGAAGTGCCCAACAACCAAACCCTTTATACCGGGAAGTATGAATTTGAGAATGATGCGCGTTGGTCGTATCAGGGATACTTTGAGTACCAGTTCCTTGATAGGGAATCCGACAAGCTGCCTTATAAGGTGGGCTCTTATCTTGGAAAACATAGGGTATTCAATATTGGTGCAGGGTTCTTCTACCATCCAAATGGTAGTATTACCTATAGAATACCTCAGAATGCAGGAGATAGTGTGCGGGTCCAAAACAATGTGACTCACTTTGCAGCCGATGTCTTTTATGATGCCCCGGTTGGCAAGGGGGCAATAACAGCATATGCCGCCTACTACCTTTTTGATTATGGCCCTGACTACATACTGGGATCGATCTATGGTAGCGGAAGTTCTTTTCTGATCCAGGCGGGATATCTCATACCTGGCACCTATCATAAATTCCGGGTTCAGCCCTATGCTGCCTTGAACACATCGAATTTTGACGCTTTTGATAACGGTGGGAATGGCTTAAGGGCGGGTATGAATTTCTTTCTGGTTGGTCACCATGCAAAATTTACTTTGGAGTATGAATCCTTAAATGTTGATTACTCAGGGCAGAAGCCTGATACAAGGAATCTGTTAACCCTTCAGGCACAGGTTTACCTATAAGACCAGGAGCTAGCATTTTTTTTGTTAAAGGGCCGGGAGAGTATTTGCAAAATGGATCGAAAATAAAGTGGAGTGAGTTTTTTGAATCCTGTTGATTGAAAATCTAATCCTACTTTCTGTAACTTTTTTATGGCCTGGGAGTCTACCATTCAGAATGAGAAAACAAACCTTCAACTCAGACTATGCCTCCTACATACCTAAAGTCACCTGAATGCTGCTCAGCTCCCGTCTTTCTTCTTCACCTTAAAGTGATTTCACTTTTGCTGGTTAGTACATATGTCATCGCGGGGAAAAAATGCGATTGCGAGCAGGAAGTCAAAGGTCTGATATCCAAGATCGAGCTCAATTCCGCTTCATATGCAAAAAATGTTTTGGAGGCGGGTAAGGAAAAAGAATACCAGGGCCACAGGAATTACATTCTGGAACTGGCTGGAGAACGAAATTCAATACGTGAATGCATTGGCCTGGTCACCATTTACCTCTCCTTTTTTGAGGATGCCCATCAAAAAATATATGGGTCTCCCACCTTTTATGACTTCGGCTCATTATCAGATTCCAAAGGGATAAGGAAGTTCTTAAACAGATACTCTGAACAATATCCTGTCGGTGCTTCCCCAAAAACGGATCCCCTAACCGGAAACTGGTACCATGCGACCCATGGCTATCAGGTATCGGTTTTTCCTGAGTCGTCGAAGGGAAGAGAATATCTTGGCATACTCGGAAACAACAATCCACAAAATACCCTTCCTGGGGACACCAAGATTGAGTTCATCAAGGATTCAAAAGGAAGCACCAAATGCCTTTTCTGGGATGAGTGGTTTCAATCCGATTACCTGGAATTCAGGATTTCAAACGATAGCCTATTTATAGGTCGTGATCATATCTTCACTCGCACCAAACCCGAAGTCCAAAAAGTCAACAATTTGGGATCCCTCGAACCAACCACTTTTCGTGAAATCGATCAGAACACGAACTATCTCGCTATCCGTTCATTTGAATTCAGGTACAAGGAACTGATAGATTCACTTATTAAGCACAACTATAACAAGTTGACATCCAAGAATATACTTATTATCGATCTAAGAAATAATAGAGGTGGATCAGATCTTTGTTTTGAGTCGTTAATGCCTTTGTTATTTGACGAATCTGAATATACAGAGCCATTGGCGGGTTCAATATGGGTCAGTGAAGAGAACTTCCGGGGTTATTCAGAAGAAAGGTATGAATATCTTGAGGACAGCCTAGAAGCTGACAAGGAGATTGAGAGATTGAAGAAATACCGCGGTAGATTTGAGCCAATCAATTTCAAGAAGCGGGAGATAGAAATCTCAAAGGGATCTCCTGAGAAGGTCTTCCTTCTGGTTGATAAGAAATGTGCTAGTACAACGGAAACATTTATCCTAACTGCAAGACAGAGCCAGAAGGTCAAAGTACTTGGCGAACCCACTAAAGGTGCTGTTTCTTTTGGAGAGTGGAGACCGGTTCAAATCGAAGGTCTTAAGTCATGGGTCAGCATGACACAAAAGAAATTTGAGTTCAATTCAGGAGAAAGCTATGAGATGGTCGGAATTAAGCCCGATGTCAGCCTTGAAAAATACCCAAAATCATCATGGTTGGATCTCCTTGTTTCCATGGCCACCAATTAATGTTTTAGAAAGCAAGCCCTCTTCGTTTACATCATTTATGCAATAAACCACTTGCAATTTTGAGTTACTCATCCACCCTTACCCGCGCCAAAGATCATGTCTGTGACGGCAAAATATTGGAGTGATAAATAGGAATTCTCAGCCATGCATTCGATCTCCCCATTTTTGACGTTGATCTCCGCTGTCATAGTTTTTTGATAATGGAGTTCTTGATCGGCTAGCAGAGCAGTATTATGTCGACCATATTGTGATCTTAGATAGTCTTACTTCAGAAGCTCAAAATGGCAGCTGAAATGCCGTAGGTATTTTGCCTGTTTTGTGATCTTGTAGCCTCCATAGTCCTTTCTGGTCCGCCATACCTCCTCAATAACCTCCACAAGGTGGTCCATATGGCTTTGGGTATATACCCTTCTTGGAAAGGCAAGTCGAACCAGTTCGAGTGGGGCGGGTAATTCGTTCCCCTCCTCATCAAAATGCCCGAACATCACAGTTCCAAGCTCAACTGCCCTCACCCCACCTATTAGATACAAAGCATTAACAAGGGCTATTCCGGGATATTCAAGTGATGAAATATGATCCATGAAAACCTTGGCGTCAAGAAAAACAGCATGTCCTCCTGCCGGGCGCATCATTGGAATATTTAACCGGTCAAGTTTCTTCATTAGGTATTCAATGGTGGCATGCCTGTAAACCTGGTAATCGAATTCCAAAGCTTCTTTTAATCCCACAGCACAGACCTCAAGGTCCCTTCCAGCAAGGCCACCATAGGTAGGAAATCCTTCCCTAAGGATCAGAAGGTTCTTGAAAGCTTCAGCCCAGTCAGGGTTATGGCAAACGAAGAACCCTCCAATGTTTGCAAGGCCATCCTTTTTAAGGGACATGGTTGCAGCATCAGCATAGGAAAAGATCTCCTGAGCGATTTCAATCAGGGATTTGTCCGAATAGCCTTCTTCCCTTTGCTTGATGAAATATGAGTTCTCTGCAAAGCGACAAGCATCGATCACCAGAGGTATGTTATGCTTTTCCAAAATAGCCTTGACACCCCGGATATTCTCAAGCGAAACCGGCTGGCCCCCACCGGTATTATTGGTCACTGTGATCATACAAAAAGGGATCTTACCCGGGTTTTGCTGAATACAGGCTCCCAGTTTTTCAAGGTCCATATTCCCTTTAAAGGGAA
>JANQSY010000141.1 GCA_028279065.1 Cytophagales bacterium | reverse complement strand
GGAAATCATTATATACAGGAATAAAAACCAGCATTGGAGCCCAAAATGAACGAAAGCTTCATAAGATCGCTGAGAAATCTGGAAAGAAAGAATAATCAGAGATTATCCCAAAACCTCAATATCTTGTAAATTGTGTGACTAATTATTGTGCTATGAGAAGATTTTTCGATCAGGTCCCCCTTCCCATTTTTTTCCTTCTGTGGGTTCTTTTGTTTTCATCCTGTGAATCCGATGAGGACGATCCAGGAATCACAGATGATGGAAAACTGCTTAGTTCTGAATTCATCGCCTTAAGGACTCCCCTTGAAGCAAAGATCTTTGCCCAGGCGGCAGGACTTGATTCCCTTGCTGATTCATTGAATGTAAATGTGGATGTCTATACGATTACTTACCGGACCTTGTACAAGGATGATCCGATCACAGCTTCAGGTGTGGTATGCATTCCCAGGTCAGAAAAGCCACTGGATGTGGTAAGTTTTCAGCATGGAACCATTGTTGCCCATTATGATGCCCCAAGTGTAGATGTTGGGATCAGCGATACCTCCTTCGGGGTTTTGCAATACTTAAGTTGCCTTGGTGCTGTATTCATTTTCCCGGATCAAATTGGTTTTGGTTCAAGCACGCAGTTCTTGCATCCTTACTATGTAAGAGAACCTTCCGCCTTGGCTGTCACAGATATGATCATCGCTGCCAGGGAATTGATTCTGGAAAAAGGAAAACTTCTTTCGGGAAAACTATATCTGGCAGGCTACTCTGAGGGAGGTTATTTGACCTTGGCCACACACCGATACATGGAAGTGAACAACAAAGTTCCATTTGGATTCAACCTTGCCCTTTCCTTCCCTGCAGCCGGGGGGTATAGGATAAAAGATGTCCAGGAATACATGTTCAGCCGGACATCCTATTCCCAGCCTTTTTATTTGGCATATGTAGCTCAGGCCTATACTGAGCACTATGAATGGTCGCAACCTCTTTCCACCTACTTCCAGGAGCCCTATGCCAGTAGGGTACCAGGGATGTTTGATGGGACGTTCACCGGAGATGATATAAATGATTCCCTTACCAATACTATTGCCGATCTTCTTCAACCAAACTTCTTGGCCAACATAGATTCGGATCCCCAATATCTCCACCTGAGGACCGCAATGTCAGAAAACAGTCTTGTGAATTTTTCACCGAACATTGGAGTGCAACTTTTTCATGGAGATCAGGATAGTACCGTTCCTTATCAAAGCTCCGTTGAAGCTTTGCAGCAATTCGGCAACCTCGGATCAACACAGGTTTCCTTGACCCCTCTTAGGGGTGAAGATCATGGTTCAGGTTTCATACCATATATGGCCCTCATTTTGAGGCGGATGGGCTACTATTAGTATTCGGCAAGTTTCGGGGCTCTGGGGAATGGGATCACGTCCCTGATGTTCCCCATTCCGGTCAAGAATACCATCAGCCTTTCGAAACCCAGGCCGAAACCTGAGTGAGGTACGGATCCAAACTTTCTTGTTTCCAGATACCACCATACATCCTTTTCCGGGATATTGTTGGCCCGTATCTTCTCTAGAAGCACATCATACCTTTCC
>JANQSY010000133.1 GCA_028279065.1 Cytophagales bacterium | reverse complement strand
GGCAGAACGGAATGTTTTGCTGCAGAATATAAAGCACCCATTTTTAGTGGTAAGTGAAGCACTTGAAAGAATCGTCATATAGATTTAATAATTTCCTTTATAACTCGAGGATCCCGGCCCAGATCCTCCGGCGGGTTGTTGTCAAGTTAGGAGCAGTAATCGCTTTAGGGCTGGTCCTTTACATTTATGGGTTTGACGTAACCTACAGAGAAACTAAGGTGATATTCAGAATCCTGGATATCATATTCCTTCTTTATGTCCTTAATTATATCACAAAGCTTACCTATAGTTTTCAAAGGCTAAGTTTTATTCGGGAAAACCTTGGAGAAACCCTGGTAACCCTCATTATTCTCTTCAATGGGATTTCCAAATACGTGATATCCTATATTCCCGGTCAGGAAGCCTTAAGGTTCTTTGGAATCCAGGAGTCAGAGGTAATCTATAGCACCGGGGTGACATTTTTCATTCTGCTGATCATCGGAATGGATTTTCTAAAGGGCCTTACTCATGACCGGTTGTATAGGATAAAGCCAGCTTTCCTTTTGATCTTTTCTTTTTTTGGCCTTTCCCTTGTCGGTACCATTTTGCTGATGATGCCCAAAATGACCACTGTCCCAGGGCAAATGAACTGGGTTGATTCATTGTTTACTTCGGTCAGTGCAACATGTGTAACGGGCCTGATAGTGGAGGATACTGCAACTTTCTTTACGCTTAGAGGAAAGCTGGTGATCCTCATGCTTATGCAATTAGGGGGGATAGGAATTGTGTCTTTTGCAACAATTTTTGCAGCCCTGGTGGGAAAGGGCTTTGGGATACGACAGCAGTCCATGGTCCTTGATGTCTTTTCAGAGGAGTCGCTTTTTTCTGCAAAAGGACTGATAAGAAGAGTGGTTTTCATCACGGTATTTATTGAGATCCTGGGTGCCATGATGATCTACTTCTCCTATGATCCTTCGGTAGTTTTTGATTCGATTTGGCATAAAGCCTTTCATTCGATATTCCATTCGATATCAGCATTTTGCAATGCGGGGTTCACTCTTTACACCGACGGATACTATGCCAATCCATTTCGGGATTCCTATGTTCAGCATATGGTTTTAGGACTATTGATCGTCCTTGGAGGAATAGGATTTGCCCCTCTGCAGGATCTTTTTTCAATTGAGAAGTTGAGACAGAGGCTGCATAAGCCATGGATTGATTGGAAGCTGGGAACCAAGATCGCCGTGTATATGTCCGCCGCCTTGATAATCTTCGGTGCAATTCTTTTCTATCTTTTGGAATCGCAAAACGCAATTGATGGCTATTCGACCAGCTCATCCATTATCAGCTCCGTTTTCCAATCGATCACTGCAAGAACCGCGGGGTTTAATACTGTTGATATAGGATCCCTGAGGACGCCGACGCTGGTGCTTTTGATCTTCTTGATGTTCATTGGGGCAAGCCCGGGATCGACGGGTGGGGGGATCAAGACCTCAACCTTCTTGCTAATAATGATAAGTGTACTTGCCACGATCAGGGGTAAGGACACCATCGAGTTTGGAAAAAGATCCATTCCCCAGGCACTTTTCTACAAGGCTTTAACCGTTTTCACGTTTGCGGCCACCTACAATCTGATCCTTATCTTCCTCCTTTCGATTTTCGAAAAGGATTTCAACATCTTTCAGTTAACCTTTGAACAGGTTTCTGCTTTTGCTACGGTAGGTTTGAGTATGGGCATTACCCCTGATCTTTCGGACACAGGAAAACTATTGATCACCTCTTCGATGTTCTTTGGTAGAATTGGTACTCTGACCCTTGCTTTGGCACTTGCAGGAAGGAAAAGCCATGCCTCCTATAAATATCCCGCTGCGCATATAATGGTGGGTTAGTTGGTGTATTTTTTACACTTTCTTATTTTTGGAAGATCAAATGTACTTTATGCGGCTTCTACTATTGTCTTTCCTTTCCTCTTGTTTCTTTCATTCTTATGCACAGGTGGTTTCAATTGATCCACCTCTTGCTACCCAAAACGACACTGTTACCATAACCTTTGATGCTGCTTTGGGGAACGGAGCCCTTTTTAATATTGCTCCGGTTTATGCGCATACAGGGGTGATCACCAACCTTTCTCCCAACCCAACATCCTGGAGGCATGTTCAGGGTAACTGGGGAACAGCTGACCCCAAAGTATTGATGACTTTTCAGGGCAATAATATGCATACCATCAGGTATCACATCAATTCCTATTACAACATTCCGCCAGGGGAAACCGTAGAGCAACTGGCTTTTGTCTTTAGAAACACGAATGGAAGTGTTGTTGGCAGGGCTGCAGATGGATCTGATATATTTGTTCCTATCTATCCTCCGGGCTTTGCTGCAGCTATTACCGATCCCATCGAAGACTTTGTTATCATCGATATTTCCGATACCCTTCATGTGACTGCGAATTCCACAGATAGCGCAAGGATTGAGATCTTTCATGAGGGGCTCACTATTGCGCTTGATTCTCAGATAAAGGAACTAAAGGTGGATATTCCCATTGCAAACTATGGGCCAGGAAAGTTTTTCGTCACTATGGCTGCCACTGATGGGGTCAATACTGAATTCGATACCATTTACTATATAGTCCCGGGTCCTGTCCAAAGCCAGGACCCACCTGCAGGAACCGAACATGGGATCAACATTATTGATTCCAACACCGTGATCCTTTCCTTTTTTGCACCCGGTAAGGACTTTCTCTATGCTTTAGGGGATTTCTCAGATTGGGAGCTTGACCCAGAATATTATATGAAGAGGAGCCTGGATTCCTCAACCTTCTGGGTCCAGTTGGACAGTCTTGATCCACACATGGAATACAGGTTTCAATATCAGATAGAGGGCGTGATGAGAGTGGCTGAGATCTATGCAGAAAAGATCCTGGACCCCTGGAATGATGATGACATAGACCAGGACAGATATCCTGATCTGATCCCCTATCCGTCCGAAACCACAGATCCGGTGTCGGTTTTCCAGATCATGGAACCTGAATTCCAATGGGATCCGGGCATAAACTATCAAAGGCCAAACCAGGAAGAACTTGTTGTTTACGAGCTTCTGGTTAGGGATTTTACCCTGGCAAGGGATTTCAAGACCGTGAAGGATACCTTGGATTATCTCGAAGGACTGGGGATCAATGCGATCGAGCTGATGCCCTTTAACGAGTTTGAAGGCAATGATAGCTGGGGATATAATCCCTCCTTTTACTTTGCCCCTGACAAGTATTATGGACCAAAGGATTCCCTAAAAACTCTGGTTGAAGAATGCCATAGAAGAGGGATAGCCGTAATAATGGATATGACCCTGAACCATTCTTTTGGGCAAAGTCCTATGGTGAGAATGTATTTTGACCCTTCCGCCGGTCCATGGGGACAGCCTACAGCTGAAAATCCCTGGTTTAGAGAGGTCCCCGCCCACCCATTTAATGTGGGATATGACTTTGATCATGAGAGCCCGCACACAGAAACTTTTGTTGATAGGGTCCTTAAGCATTGGGTCGAGGAGTACAGGATTGATGGATTTAGGATGGACCTTTCTAAAGGATTTACCAATACATTTTCCGGGAATAACGTAGGTCTATGGAGCGCCTACGATCAGAGTAGGATCAACATTTGGGAAAGGATCGGGGACCAGATCTGGGCCGTTGATAGCACGGTTTATATGATCCTTGAGCACTTTGCTCAGAATTCCGAAGAGACGGTACTTTCCGATATGGGTTTTATGTTATGGGGCAATTGCAATCATGAGTATAATGAAGCTACAATGGGATATACTTCAAACCTTAATTGTGCTTCCTACCAGGATAGAGGCTGGAATGATCCCCATTTGGTGGCCTACATGGAAAGCCATGATGAAGAGCGTTTGATGTATAAGAATCTTGAGTTTGGAAACAGTTCCGGAAACTATGACATTACCGATCTGTCAACCGCCTTGAAGAGAGTGGAATTGGCTTCAAATTTCTTCCTGACTATTCCGGGGCCAAAAATGATATGGCAATTTGGAGAACTGGGATATGATTACTCCATCAATACCTGTGAAGACGGAACCACCATTGACCCAAATTGCAGACTGGCCAAAAAACCAATCAGATGGGATTACTTCGAAGAAGGCGGGAGAAAGCGGCTGTACTCTGTGATGGCCGCCCTTAACCAACTAAGGAATGACCATGAAGTATTTCATACGGATAATTTCAATTTGAGCCTTACGAGTAGCCTTAAGTCAATACAGCTGGACGGGGCGAATATGGATGTGCAGGTCATCGGAAACTTTAACGTGGATCCATTTACTATGACCGTAAATTTCCTGCATACAGGTACTTGGTATGAATACTGGTCGGGAGATAGCATAGATGTTCAGACAACCACACAAAATATTTTTCTCAACCCTGGAGACTATAGGCTTTACACCGATGTAAAACTTCAACCGCCTGTCCTTCTTTCCGTGGATGATATTTCTGAGGATCTTCAGACCTCGTTAAGTATTTATCCGAACCCTGCTAAGGATGAGGTTTACGTTATTTCTGAAGGTGTGAATGGATACTCCATGCTCTTGATCCGGGATATTAACGGGCAACTGCTTTTCCAAAAGGAGATTCTGGTTGAGGATAGTGATATCCATTTGGATCTGGGATCCCAAAGCCTCCAACTCCCTAATGGAGTATATGTCATATCTGTTGTGAACGATGATGTCTCCTTGTCCGGAAGGTTGGTAATCAGCAGATAACCTTGATATAGGGAAATGTGAGAATTAATAAGTGTATTTTTTACACTTTTATAAAAAATTCTATACATTAGTTATCTAATTCTTAACATTTCGGTAATGGGGAACTACTACTTTCGGATCACTACACTTGTAATTTCTCTCTTTTTATTCTCCCAACACCTTTATAGTCAAACTGTTACAGGAAGAGTCGTCGATGAAAATCAGGAAGCTCTTCCAGGGGTATTGATTCAGGTCATGGGTACCACGGTCGGAGCCACCACCGATCTTGACGGGAATTACACGCTTTCAACCGACCCTGGAAGCTATGTGTTAAACTTTTCATTCATAGGTTATGCTGATAAGCAGATGCAGGTAGATCTGGCTTCTGATCAGACCCTTACCCTTGATGTTAATATGAGTGCTGAAACAAAGATGCTTGATGAACTGGTGGTTGTAGGTTATGGTGTTCAGCGACAAAGAGAGGTAACAGGAGCCATTTCCAAAGTGGAGCCAAAGCAACTTGTTGCGATGCCCGCACCCAGCTTTGAATACAATATGCAAGGTCAGGCTCCGGGTTTACAAGTAACTTCCGGGGGAGGGATTGCAGGCGCTGCCACAATGGTAAGGATCAGAGGGATTGCTTCTATCAGTGCGGCAGGAGATCCTCTTTATGTAGTGGATGGAATTCCAATTACGCAGGATTATTTCCTTTCCGGGAACAGCGGAGGGTTTAATAACAATCCCCTTGCAACAATTAACCCAAATGATATTGAATCGGTTGAGATCTTAAAAGACGCAGCAGCAACAGGTATTTATGGATCCAGAGGTGCGAACGGGGTAATATTGATCACCACTAAAAGAGGAAGAAAGAAGGGTGTCTCGGTTGATCTGACGGTTAGAGGGGGTATTTCCCAACCCACTGCCAAGCCGAACATGTTGAATAGTTCGGAGTATCTTCAAATGTATCAGGAAGCCTGGGAAAATGATGGGAATGTAGGCCCTGCTCCATTGCCCGGTGGAGTGACCTGGGATCAGGCAAGACAAACCAATACCGACTGGGTGGATGAGATGACAAGAGTAGGGGCGAAGGGTATGATCAGTGTTGGGGTTACCAAGGGAACGGAGAAAATGAATACCTATTTCAATATTAGCTATGATAATAACCAGTCCTTCCTTGTAGGAAACAACTATCAAAGGATCAGTGGTAGGGCTAATCTTGACTACAGGTTCTCCAAAAAGGTAACAGCAAATTTGAACCTTTCATTGGCAGAAGGAACAAATAACAGGGTGGACAATGCCTGGAGTGGTGGTTATGGCGCCGCAATGTCTACTGCACTTCCTATCTACCCGATCTATACCACCGATTCCAACGGTACAAGTTTTTCAGAGGTTCCTGTGAACCCCGTAAGGGATCTTGAGAATAAAAAGTGGAGAAATACCGAACTCAGATCCATCAATACTCTTACACTGACCTATACCCCGATCAGCAATCTGATCTTCAATGTTAGAGGTGGCTATGATTACATGGATCTTGAAGAGGAAAGGTGGGAATCAAATATCATACTTAAGGTTCCGATCACCGAAAGCCGTGGGCAATCTACCATAAACCCAGTATGGGTAAATAATTGGAACACCTCCTTAACAGGTAATTACCTCTGGGATCTGAATGATCATAACAAATTCAACTTTATGTTAGGTGGTGAGTACCAGCAATCTACGACTACCAAGAGAAATCAAACACTCTATGATATCCCTGATCCAACATGGGAAGGTGGGACCTCAGAGGATCCTGACAACGTAGACACAAGGCAAGGTGATGAGATCTGGAAGTTCATTAGCTTTTTTGGCAGGGTCAATTACAATCTTAAGAGCAAATACATTTTCCAACTTACGGGAAGGGTTGATGGTTCTTCCAGATTTGGCGAGAATAGGAAATACGGTTTCTTCCCATCTGCTTCGGCCGGCTGGATCCTTTCTGAGGAAGACTGGTACGGCATAGACTGGATGAATTTTCTGAAACTTAAAGCCAGCTATGGAAGAACAGGGAATTCAAATCTGCCCCCAACGGAATGGGCGGAAGAATGGGAGCCAGCTGGAAGAGGAAACGCAGATTACAATGGTTCTCAAATCGTATATCCGATCAAGCCAGGAAATCCGGACCTAAGGTGGGAGACGGCAAACACCTTTGATATTGGGGCAGAAGCTGGGTTTGTGAATGATAGGATCACGGTTGATTTTAACTATTACTACAAGTATTCAACGGATGTACTTTTCCAGGTAACCCTTCCAAAGGATTATGGCTTTCAGACCTATTGGGATAATGCTGGTGAGATAAGCAACCAGGGTCTTGAATTGGGATTGAAGGCAAGGATACTTACAGGAGGTCTGAAATGGAATACCACATTGAATCTTGCCAGGAATTGGAACAATATTGAAAGCATAGGAGAC
>JANQSY010000131.1 GCA_028279065.1 Cytophagales bacterium | reverse complement strand
GAAGTTGATGGGGGCAGAGACGGAACATCGGATACGGATCATCACGAATCGATAAGTAAAAACAGGAAAAGGAAGCCCCCGGAGATGGGGGCTTTTTTTATTCCTGAAATTTAATTGTTGAAAAAAGGCCAATTATAGGTTAATCATGGCTTTTATTACTTTTCGCAAAATCATAACTTTAAGGTTATATATTTCTCATCGTATGACTAGATTACTACTTATCCTATCGACTTACTTTCTCTGTTTTCAGGGTTTTTCTCAAACGTTTAATTTTACCAATGCGAGTGCTACCGGAAGGTTTGGGCCGACACAGGCCCAAGTGAATACAGCATATTCCTCAACAAATCTTGCGGGTAACGTATTGGTTATCAATGGAATACAATATTGGGTTGTTCCTTCTACCGGTGTCTATGAAATCAATGCTATAGGCGCAAGTGGAGGTGGGACCAATGGAGGGTTTGGGGCCAGCATGACTGGGGAGTTCCTCCTGACGGGAGGGGATTCATTGTTGATCATCGTTGGTCAGCAAGGGGTATCTCCTGATGAGTCAACTACTGGTGGTGGAGGTTCTTTTGTAGTTATAAGAGACCCGGGTTCTTCAAATATTGGGCCTGGTGGAACACCGGTCACTGCCCTTTTAATTGCTGGTGGAGGTGGAGGAAACAATGATGCTGCAAATGCAAATTGCAATGCAAATACGACAAACAACGCTAACGGAGGCTTTGGCGGTACCGGATCTGGTGCAGCCGGAACCAACGGAAATGGAGGCGGGATCTCGACTCCCAGTGGTAACAACCGTGGTGGAGCTGGAGGTGGTTTTCTTACCGATGGTGACCATACCGGAACCTGTAGCCCTGCGGGACCACAGGAATCGGGAAGGAGCTTCTTGAATGGTGGCGATGGAGGCCAGGCTGTTTCCTGCGGAACCCCACATCCAGGTGGATTTGGAGGCGGAGGTGGATCGATGTCGACCGGATGGCGTGGAGCTGGTGGTGGTGGAGGATACTCCGGTGGCGGAGCAGGCCAAACCAATTCTGTCGCAATTACCCAACGAGGGGGCGGAGGAGGATCTTTCAATTCTGGTACTAATCCATTGAATGCTGTGGCATCTACAAGTGGTCATGGATCGGTAACAATTACTGTGCTCTCTTCAGGCGCCACAAATGATATCGGTGCTATTGCGATCGATTCACCAACAGTTTTTTGTCCGGGGCCTCAAAATGTAGTGGCTACCATACAGAACTTTGGAGCCAATGTGGTGAACTCCTGCACTGTAAATTGGAGTGTTGATGGTGTTATTCAACCTTTCTTTAGTTTTTCAGGTACTCTTGATACCATCGGTGGAACCGGAAATTCCACAGCTCAGATCTTGTTGGGTTCATTTAATTTCTCAACCAACAACCCATATGATGTAGAAGTTTGGACCTCTATGCCAAATGGAGTTGCAGATACAGTTGCCCTTAATGATTCGACTGCGCAAATCATTCAATCGAGTTTGCCACCTCCTACAGGGCTTACACTTGGACCCGTTTCCGGCACAACGGCTTCATTTTCCTGGACGCCAGGATCATTATCAAACTCGTGGCTGTGGGTTATTGTGCCTCTAGGATCTCCTCCAACCGGAACGGGGACTGCTGCCTCAGTTCCTAATGCAACAGCTACAGGATTAACATCTGAGACAGCTTATGATATATATGTACGGGAAGTTTGTCCCACAGGGGACACCTCATCGTGGGAGGGACCACTTTTCGTTTTAACACCTTTTCTTTGTCCACCAAATGCTTATTGCTTCTTGCCTTGTGGGGCAACGGGTCAATTCGGACCTTCTCAAACCCAATGTAATTCAACTTACCTGGGGACCAATCTGGCTGGTAATGTAACCGTAACAGGCGGTATCCAAAACTGGAATGTTCCATCCGGGGGTCTTTATGAAATCACTGTTTATGGTGCTCAGGGATTTGGGCCATTTGGGGGC
>JANQSY010000118.1 GCA_028279065.1 Cytophagales bacterium | reverse complement strand
TGGATCCGGGAAATGCAATCGAGTATTGGGTCAAGATATTTTAAGGTCGAATGTGTGCCGGTCCAGCCGATCGTTAATTCACTTTGCTGGTTAGGGCTGGGTTCATGAAGCTGCTGGTCAATGGTTGTTGGTATGACCTCCACATTATCATTGGACCTCCTGGCATGATCGGCCAACCAATCATTCCCGGCAAAAACCAGTATGGCATTTTTAATTATCCAATTGACCTTTGAATGCCACTTCAATCCTGACACAAAGCTGTTTTCTGCTGATGTATTCTGAAGCCAAATAGCATCATCAAAGTCATAGATCACCCTTTTCCTAAAGACGTTGATCGCTAACCATTCCCAAATAGGAGGCCCAAGTGGAAGGGCTTCCCTATGAATGAAAACCAATTGGTAGGACCTCAATGAGAGCAACAAAAAAGCCCTGCTTATAAACCCGTAAATGAACCCCAGAAGTTTTAACAAAAAATTTCCCGAGCTGTATAAGTTTTCAAAAGCCTTTTCTGACCAAAAGGATGCGATCGAAAAAGCTATATTGTGCTCTTCAAAGACGTCCAGGTATTGTTCAAACCGAAACCTTTGAGAGGCCACCCGATTCTTCGGATAAGGGCATATGAACAATAGCTTTTTAATGGCCTAACTGATTATATATTTCGTTGTATTCGGTGATTCCGGAACCGAGTGATAGTTCTATCTCTGCTACCTGCCTGATCTCCGATTTTTTTGAATTCAGAGAACTCTGGTTAAAGGTATCGCCCATGGCCTCAAAGTCGATCTGGTCCGAGAGATAGATGTACTTGGGGTATTTTTTTGCAAGATCTTCCATGTCACCCCAACCTGAATTGGTGATCACGGGTTTTCCCATTGATAGGAATTCACCGGTCTTCGTGGCAGATGAAGCGATCTTAGAAAAGGAAGTGGAAATGAAGTACAAACCAATATCTGTGGCATTAACCATTTGAGGAACCTGGTCATAATCCGCCCCTTGAATGAAGATCTTTTTCAAGATCCTCCTTGATTTTTCTTCATCCTTGATCGATGCTTTAATCCTATCAATGATGTTTTCGGGTTTTTCCCTGGTGATAATTAACCAGCTGCAATTTGGATAGGATCCCAAGGCAGATAAAAAAAAGGAGAGCATTTCCTCAAACAGGTACCAGGTTCCAAGTGAGCCCAGGTAACCAAAAACCAAGTCCCCATCCGGAATACCGATCTTCTGCCTTTGTTCGCTGGTTTGATGATTGGAAAACCTTTTTGGATTGAAATGTGAGGTGTTTACGCAGGTAGGAATGACCTTGGTTTTCTTATCAATTTCAGCTGGTTCTATGCTTTCTGAGAATACAAATGACCTGAGCGTTCCTTCCTGAAAGCCGGTCTGAGACCAATGCATGATCTCATTTTTGGCAGCGTGGGTAAGGGTAATTATCGAATCCGACCTCTGGATCCAATATCTTTCTTCCCTTTTAAATTTTTTGTAGGCCCTTCGAAAAAGAGGGTTTTCTTTTTTCCAAATCCCTCCATCAATCCTTTCGTCTGCCCAGAAACCCCTCATATCAAAAATGACCTTCATTTTCTTCGGGACCAAATTTGAAATTACCGAAAGGGGAACCACACTCCTTGAGTGGATGATCTGGATATCCTCTTCCCTTAAGGCTTTCCTGAATTGTTTTTTGACCCGATTTGAATTGATCAGGTAAGAGATTCCTTTTGGCCAGCTTTGAAAACGACCTGGGAAAAGTTTAATCCCCTTTTGTTCACGAAGCTCTTCCTTGAATCTATTTATTTCTTGTTCAGAGGCTTTTTCAAGAGATATTATTGAAATCTCGTGCCCCTGATCTCTTAAGCCAAAAAGGTATGGGAGAATCTGGGACCGTCCCAGAGGATCCGTTACACCATCGAATGAAAGAAATAGGACGTTCAATCTTAGATCTTTATTTGATTATCTCTTGCCCACCAAAAGAATACCAGTATATGCCAAACTTTATTATAGAGCTCAGTTTTGCCCTCACTGTAAGAACGGATCAAATGCAATACTGATTCGGCATCAAGAGCGGATTGATTCCTAATAAAATCCTCGGAGCAAAGGTCCTTGAAACCCGTATCAAGGTTTTCTTTCAACCAGCTCTCAAGAGGGATTGAAAATCCCCATTTTGGCCTGTGGACAAGTTCATAGGGGAGATACTCCTCCAGTATTTCCTTCAATACCACCTTGCGATTTCCA
Source organism: Cytophagales bacterium (assembly GCA_028279065.1). Taxonomy (GTDB): domain Bacteria; phylum Bacteroidota; class Bacteroidia; order Cytophagales; family CCMP332; genus JANQHS01. The sequence continues at coordinate 7,740 of JANQSY010000118.1, read as the reverse complement.
CCTAAAAGTTTCATTTCTTCCGGCAGCATTTGTGCGAACTCAATTATCCTATGATCTAGCAAGGGGACCCGGCATTCCAAGCCATATTTCATCGAGGCTCTATCCACTTTTTCAAGCAAGTCATCCGGTAAATAATAATTCAGGTCGAAAAGAGCTTGCTTTTCAGCATTAGACCTTTTCCTATTTTGTGGATCAGAGTAATGGAATTCTTTGAATCCTTCCTTTACAAGATTAACCACTTCATTTTGAGAGAAGAGATATTGTTCCTGGGAAAAAATATGGCTTCTGATGCTTCCCTTGGTTCTCTTTAGGATCCTCGAGGCTTTTTTGAATCTCTCCTTACCAGAAATGGAAAGCAGAACATTTGCAAATGGAAACAGGGTGTTGAAAACGGGTTGATCCATCCTTTTCGCCCAGGAGTAGGATCCGTAACCTAAAAAGGGCTCATCCCCTCCGTCCCCAGTTAGAACCACCTTTACTTCCTCTCTTGCCAAGCGGGAGATCAACATTAGGGGAATGGCGGAGCTATCTCCGAAAGGTTGGTCGTAAGTTGGGAGGATCTCCTTGATCAACTCAAAGCCTTCTGATTGGTCAAGCTGATATTCGGTATGCTCACAACCCAATACATCCGCCACCCTTCTGGCGTATTTGGATTCATCATGTTTTTTTTCTTTGAAGGCGATATTGAAAGTCTTCAGAGGATTTTCTGAGTATTTGGAAGCTACCGAGGTGACTAGGCTTGAATCGGTTCCTCCACTAAGGAAGCTCCCAAGTGGGACATCTGAAACCATCTGCATTTTCACGCTGTCGATGATAAGGGAATGTAGCTGTTCCTTTAAATGATCACCCGACTTAAACTGATCCTTCTGAAGGATCGAATCCAGTTTCCAGTATGGCTTCAATTGTAACTTACGATCAAACCCAATTATTCCATAATGAGCTTTAGGAAATTTCTTTATCTCTTTATAGATGGTCAGAGGTTCGGGGATGTAGCCTAAATGGAGAAAGTGCCCAATTGCTTCTTGATTCAAGGTTAATTGGGATGTGATCTGGGGTAATTTCAGAATGGCTTTCAACTCTGAGAAGAAATAGAATCGCCCTCCCTTTTCCAGGTAATAGAGTGGTTTTATCCCTGCCCGATCCCTTGCAAGCAGTAGTTCATTTTTGTCCTTACGGAAAAGGGCTAGAGTGAACATCCCGTTTAGTTCCTCCAATGCCTGTGGTCCCTTCTTTTCTAGCAATTCAAGGACGATCTCGGTATCGCTGGATGATCTCAGGTCCTCGAAACTGATTCCTCCACGAAGTTCCTTGAAATTGTATACTTCACCATTATAGACCATAACCGACCTTCCTGACCGTGATTGCATTGGCTGGTTTGCTTCCTCGGACAGGTCAATGATGGACAGCCGGTCATGCCCCAAGGCCATTACATGGTTTTCAGAAAGCCAATGGTCCTGAAAATCCGGTCCTCTGTGTTTTAGTGTGTGCGTAAGGGTCTTGATCTCCTCCTCTGGGATATTTCCTTTTGGATCATATATTCCTGCAATTCCACACATTAGCTTGAGGCTTTTGGTTGGTTACAGATCCAGTATTCCCCGGAGTTTTTCAAATCCCTTAATCCGTTAGCTTCCATAATCGAAAAGAACTTTAGAAAGGCTTTTGGACCATGCAACTCAATGACCAGGGCTCTGCCTCGGATCATGGATAAGAAGCCCGCTTGGTCCTCCATTAGCTCGATTTCGCTTCCCTCAATATCCAGTTTTATTAAATCAGGATCCCAGCCCGTATTCTCAATTATGCTGTTAAAACTATATGCGTTGACATCACCTGTCCTCTCCCTATCAAGACTGGCTGCAAACTCCAGGCCCGGGCTGTTTCTTATTGCCAGGCCCGACTGATCATTTCCCAAGATAGCACCCTTGATCAGCTTAATGTTTTCCCGGTTTTTAAAGGTATTTGTGGTTTTGGATAGAATCTGAAAATTGGCTTCATCGGGCTCGAGACCAATGATCCTGGCCTTTGGAAACAGGTAGGAGAACACGAAAATTGAAAGTCCAATGTTGGAACCACCATCAAGGATACAATTCGGATCCAAGGATTTTATCGGTTCTCTTGCCAATTCCTTGTTTGCAAGGTGTTGAACCATTACTTGAAGGTCTGAGCTCTTTGTTCTGATGTAAAGTCTTGAACCATTTCTGGTTTTTAAATACAACACTCTTTTCCAGGACATCGAAAAAAAGTATTCCAGACAAAAAATGGTAGTGCTTATTGGATGGGCAAACGGGTTTCCAAAGGAATTTTTGAAAAGGATCAACAGGTTCCTGACACTATCAAAAAAAGACGCCTTCATTTTAGCCTAAGTAGTCTTTTGAAAAACAATGCAGGAGATGAAAAGAAAGACATGAAAGCAAATTTAATCCCCTTTGGATAGTTCCCCTGATCACCTATGTACGAACTTGCGATCGTAAAAAGGATATTGGACCTCAGGCTTCCAAATTTTTTTCCAGGAGGAATTAGACCTTTCTTTTTGGCCTTGTTTATTGAGTACTCCATGTCCATTGCCATGCGATCCACATTTAGATGCATCTGCCCTTCGTGGACAGTGTAGTAAGACAGGGGCTCATCAATGAATCCGAATGGGCCTTCATTTGCCAGCCTTAACCAAAATTCCCAGTCTGCAGAAGTAGACAGGGCTTCGTCAAATTGCCCGGATTGTTCCACAACCGATTTCCGCACCATGACGGAAGATGGGCTATGGATAACAGTTTCCCTGAACTCCAGTAGTTCGTTCAAAACCTGACCCCTCTTTCCCTTTGCCAAACCAGATCCCTCAGATCGCTCATCCACTATTTTTTCTGTGGCGTGTACCAATACTTCTTCTGGGTGTGATTCTAGGTATTGCACCTTTTTCAGAAGGTTTCCTTTTAAGAAGCCATCATCTGAATCCAGGAATGCAATGTATTTGCCCCTTGCTTTCGTAATTCCCTGATTCCTTGCATGGCTAACACCATGATTATCCTGGTCGATGATATGAACATTTTCGAACCCTTTTATCAGATCCAGGGAGCCATCCGTAGAGCCATCATTGATCACTATGACCTCCTTATTTGGGTAATCCTGATGGAGAGCCGACTGTATTGTCCTTTGGATGAATTTTGAAGAATTGAAACAGGGGATGACCACCGAGACCAGCGGAAATGTGATCCTGTCATCTTCCTCAAATTGTAACCCTCCCATTAACTCAAATAAAGGTCTTCCAATTTGCCCATCATTGACTTAAGAGAAAATTTAGCCTTTATATCCTCCTGACCATAAAGGGTAAATTTGTTTGAATATTTCCCTGTCGCTATCATCTTTAGACCATCCACGATGGCGCTGTCATCCTCAAACGGAACGATAAGGGCATTTCTACCTTCCTTCAGAAATTCCTTTGCGACCCCGGATTTGGTAAATATACAAGGAAGCCCTGAAGCTATTGCTTCAATATAGGTTTGCCCAAATGCCTCGGAATGGTCATCGATCGGGGTATGTACGTAGATGTCAAAAAGCCGGTAAAGAGCAGGGCTATCTGGCTCAAAATCAATTAATGTATATGATCCTTTAGGTAGCTTTTCAAGCATCTTATGAACTTCCTTCTCGTAATCCCCAAAAGCATTTGCAAGGATCAGATGGGACAATGGGTTAATACCCAAAAAGTATTCAAATGCCGGAATGATGTATTGTAAGCCTTTCCAATGGGTGAACCTAGCGATTACACCGATAAACAAATGCTCCTTTCCGGGGAGCTTGTATTTATTCTTTAAAGCATCTACCCGAAAGGTTGATACGTTTTCATAATCTGTAAACTTAAAACCATGATGAATGAGGCGGATCTTCTTTGGGTTCACCTCCTCCTTTTTTATAAGAACATCCTCAACGTTCTTAGATATGGCAATTATATGAGTAGAAATGGCATTGAGAATTCTGTCGATCCAAACAGCCCTTGGAAAATACACATGGTGGAATGTTGAAAAATGCCTGGTGTAGATCCTCTTTTTTGTTCTGGCGAGTAATCCGGCTACAAGTCCCACCCGGTTGGCTTCCATCAAATGGCAATGGACGATGTCGGCCTTTTCTCTTCTGAGGATCTTCCTTGTCAGAAAGATGTTTCTCAGCAGGTCCTTTTTGGACCTATTTGGAAAACGGTACGTTTTGTATTCATAATCCCTTAAAAACCACTCAAATTCTGATTCCTGGTTATTTAAAAGGATATAGCATTGCTCAAACTTTTCCGGGTCAAGTTTTCTGGCGATCCATTCAAAGTTCCTGGCTTTTTCAATATCCGATATGACAAAGACTATCTTGATCATAGACTAGCCAAAATGTGCGTTTATGATCTGGTCATAGAATCGATATCTAAGGGACCTTGGAAACAGAAGAAACAGATTGAACCTGTCCAGGATCCAAATCCAGATCCGTAATCTGAAAATAGGTTGAAGGACTCCCAATTTAGGTCTGGGTCCTGGATCAACCTTGTTCTTCGCGAGGACTTTTACTCTGGATCCACCATATTGGCTCTGTCTTTTTGCCAATGAACCAAAGCTGATAGGATCATTATGAAATGCAATTGTCTTTGGCTGAAAGTGAACCGGAATTCCTAGTGATATAGCCCTGATCCCCAAGTCCAGGTCCTCACAGTCATTCAGGCCCTCGTCAAACCCCTTTAGCCGATCAAAGATCTCCTTTGGAAGGGAAAGATTTGCTGCTGTGATGAACAGATCCCTAATACCCATTGAACCTGGTTTCTTCGATTCCATCCATTTTTTACTCAGATGAGATTTATAAAGTTGAGCCTCCTTTGGTTTGGATATTTCATGCTCCAGGATAGCTCCTACCAGGATTGTATTTTGATTTTCTTGATGGAACTCGATATGCTTTTGGATAAGGACCGGCTCAATGACCATATCGTCATCCAGAAAGATCAGGATCTCTCCTGTAGATTCTTGAACCCCGTGATTTCGGTTTTTCCCCCGCCCCAACGTTGAATTGGAAACCTTGGTTTTTAGATCTAGCCCTGTTTTAGTTGAAGCTATTGAACCCAAGGTTTCATCTGGTTCACCATCGATGGCTACGATGACTTCAAAATCTTTGAAAGTTTGTTTTTCCAGATAGCCCAAAAGCTCAACTACTTTTGAAGGACGATTATAGGTTGGTATTATGACACTTGCCTTCATCCAGGTTTGGTAAATATCCTCCTAAGGGTAGATCCTGCTAGCTTCAAATTTTTCTTTCCAGGCTTGGAAAGCAGGTTAATGGTCTTAGCCAAATAAAAAATGGAAGAATAGAAAGGGCCTCTGGATATGCGAATGAAGCGATGCTCGTTGTCATGGATCATTTGCTCCCTTTTTTCTTCCCCGAATTTGTCTACTACTTCAGTTGAACTGGTATGAGTAACTGAGAATTCGGGATAGTAAAAAAGTTTTTTCCCTAACTTTTTGATCTGCCAGCCCCATGCCACATCCTCCTGGTACAAAAAGAACTGGTCATCCAATTTTTTTCCTGGGAGATCATTGATGATCTTGCCATGGGTCAGGAAAAAAGTGCCCCATATCCAATCGCAGAAAACGGGCCTTTGATGGTTAAAATAGTTGCCCAACAACCAGGTCCCTGAAGGATTTAGTTTTTGTAGTCTGAATGCTTCCATCAATTGATTCCCAATAGAATTAAATCTGTTTGCGATCGGTTGAGGATTTCCGTTTTCGGAATTGACCCTACACGAAAGGGCTCCAATTTCCGGATCAAGTTTGAATTGATGACAGCAATTTGATAAACCCTGCATTGTAAATAACAGGTCATTGTTAAGAATCAACAAGAAATGGTGACTGGCATTTTGAATCCCAAAATTTGCACCTCCAGCATATCCAAGGTTTTCTTCACTCCGTAAGACTCTAACCCCCTTCTGCTGTTGCCAATTTTTTGCTTCCAATGGGTTTCTCGAACCATTGTCAACAATGATTATTTCATAAGGATCAACATCAATGGTTTCTAAAAGGCTATCCAGGCATTTCCTTGTAGATTCTTCAGAGCTATGGTGGATCAAAATTACGGAGAGGCTCAATGCTAGATATTGGTTATTTGTCGGATCTTTCCAATAAACCTTTGGTTCCTGAACCATCGATTCAAATTATTTATCGGAAGGCTTACCAATGAAGCTTTATCAATGAGTTCTTCAATAGAATTTGCCTCGATCAATTTAAGAGCAGGCCATGTTGAGGGCTTGGTGGGGTGAAAGTTTTGATATTCCTGATAGTTTGATTCGTCCAGATCCTCCCAGCTTTCAACAAGAGTTCTTCTTTTTCCCGGGTCTGCCAGCTCTTCAGCTGCATGCCCCCAGTTGGCAATCTTGTATTCAAGCTCCTCCTTGCCCCTGGCCCAGGTTTCATGAAGGGCAAAAAAGGGACTCAGATGGTTGAAATGGCCACTGTTCCTTGCTCTTGTGTACTCGGGGAAATTGGTGGCTAAGGGGAGGGTCTCCGGTAGTGTTTTTTTGAAATCAACCAAAAAATAGTTGTTGCCTGTCTTCTTATAAATGGGTAACATATTCACCAATACATTGACCGGTTTTTTTGAACCATCAGGATAATGTTCAATTTGCTTCAAATAATTGACGAAAGCTTTGAAGTTGATGAAGTATTCGTCAGAATCAACCTGGATATGCCAGCCTCTTTTTTCCATCACTTCAGCCATCTCATTTCTCTGGAGATTGCAATTAGCTCTGGAATCAAGGTCCTTGGAAGAGAAGTTTCCCTCATGGAGTCTGATCTTATTTAGAGGATCCAGCTTTTGGATCATGCTTTTGAATTGTTCCTCGTCAAAATCATAGGGATTGCCACCCCAAGATCTCCTATTCTTATCAATGCTTAAGCAGATAAGGTCTGCATGTTCATAGATAGGAGGAATAGAATTGAGCAACAACCTATAATCATAGGCAACACAAAAACCGACCTTGATCACATTATCCTGCATTAGATCCCAAGACAATTATTTGTCCTGTAAAAAATAGAGGTTGCCTTTAAAACATAATCTCCAAGGCTTAAACCATAGAAATCCAAACGCTTAAAACCCCTATCCTTCATCGTCTTCATTCCATCCTCATACCTTTCTCTTTGGGAGTCGTCCAAAATGACTACGCCTCTTTCACTTAACAGTTCAGTGGAAATCATAAGGCAATCGTTCCTCCTTCTTCCATCAACAATGATCAGATCAAATTTTTCTCCAAGGTTCTTTGGGTAATTCGGGTAACTCCCCTGATCATCCAGTTGGCAGAGTATGATCCTTGTGTTTTCATAGGGATGAGGGTCAATATTGCTGAACCAATCTGGTTTATGTTCCAAGGAGGTGAGCTTTTTTACCCGGGGTCCGAGGAAAAGAGTTGAATTTCCGCTTCCATATTCGAATGCCACCATGTCCTTTTTCAATCTTTCAGCCAGGAATCGATTGGCGCTGTAAGTGAACCAGGGACTTGGTTCGCCATTTTCTGATTGGGGCATTTTCTTTTCCCATGAAGCAATCCAGCCAGATTCCTTGAAAAATCCTGCCGTCCGGAAACCCAATAGTGTCTTTTCCAGATCCGAAAGGACCATCCTTTTTGTAAAGCCAAGCCCAAAGGGTAGTGAATACAGGCTTCGGAAAATAACTCTAAGGCTTTTTTTCATATTTCTATTTCCAGGTCCCTGTAATTGGTTTCAGGGTAGGGGACCT
>JANQSY010000097.1 GCA_028279065.1 Cytophagales bacterium | reverse complement strand
GGCATCAACAATATAATAATAATTTATATAAAACATTAAAAGTATTAATTTTACTTTATGAAATGTTATGCCCTCTTTTGTCGCAAAATAGTTTGCGATGCAAGAAAACCTAGTGTATTTAATCCCGATGATAGCACCAGCCATCCTGTTCCTGTATTGTCTGCTGGTAGCTTTGAGGCGGGATAGGCAATCATTCAAATCTTTTCCAGTACTGGAATACATGGCCGGTTTGGGAATAGTGGCAGCATTGGCCAGTGGGGCATTGGTTTACCTATACGGTACGCTCCAATCTGTAACTCTGGGTTGGGAAGGTGTTGGACTTTCTCTTAGAATGGATTCCCTAAGCACCACCATGCTTGTTATGATAGCCATTATGGGTTATGCCGTGATCAGGTTCAGCAAGAACTACCTGGACGGGGATCCAAACAAAAATGTATTTATGGCGCGCATGGCCACCACCATCGCATCGGTTGAGTTGCTGGTGCTTTCCGGTAACCTGGGCCAATTGTTTTTCTTCTGGATGCTGACCAGTATTTGCCTCCATTATCTTCTGGTTTTCTACCGCTCCAGACCTCAGGCGGTAGTAGCAGCAAGAAAGAAGTTCATATCGGCAAGGCTCGGGGATCTGAGTTTATTCCTGGCATTTCTCTTTATGTACCTTGAGTTTGGAACCGGGGATCTCGAGGAGATCTTTTCTGGCCTCAAGAGTATGGCTTCCTTGAGTAGCTATCTGGTTATTAGCTCTGTCTTCCTTGTCATCGCTGCAGCGTTGAAATCAGCTCAATTCCCAATGCATGGCTGGCTTATTGAAGTTGTTGAGACCCCGACACCGGTTTCTGCCCTTCTGCATGCCGGGTTGTTGAACGCAGGACCTTTCCTTATGGTTAGAATGAGCTATCTGATGACCCAGTCGACCACGGCTTCTCTGCTGCTGATAGCAATCGGCGGGTTTACTGCAATGTATGCCTCCATCGTTTACATGACGCAGCCTACCATAAAGGTTTCTCTGGGCTATTCAAGTATAGCGCATATGGGATTCTCACTTCTCCTCTGTGGATTCGGGGTATATGGTGCCGCCCTTTTGCATGTGGTTGCTCACTCATTCTATAAAGCCCATGCTTTCCTTTCCTCTGGAAGTGTGATAGATTCAGTCAGAGCCAGGAAGGTGGAGCTACCCAAGAAAATGGGAAGTTTTGGATGGATCATGATAAGCCTGGCAACCTCCTTCGGGATCTTTGCCTTTGTCTGTTACCTATGGGGTATCCATCCCACAGAAGATTTTAACCTGATGGCCACCGGAGCCATCATTGTGATGGGTTTGAGCCAGATCATTTCTTCAACACTTGATGCAAAGGCATCCTTCAAGGCTATTATCCAAACAGCAGGATTGGCTGTATTCGTATCGATGTCCTTCTTCTCACTTGAATTTGCTTCCAGTACTATACTTGGAACTCAGATACCTGCTGAACATGAGCCTCCGCTGATCATTGAAATAGGAGCAACAATTGCCCTATTCATCTTTTCCCTGGTGGTATTGGCTCAACTATTTGCACCCAAGATTCAGAAGATGTTCCCTGGTTACAAATTGGGTATTCACATCAGGAATGGTCTGTATGTTAACATGGTATTCGACAGGATGATCGGCTCTCTGAAGAACGAAACGTTCAAATGGGCCAATCTGGCTATCCGCGAAGAGAAAAGCTATAAGTTCTTCCATACTCCCGAAATGCTAGAAGAGCTAAAAACTAAACTTCAATCCAAGGTTCTTCAAAAAACCAACTAAAAATGCTTAAAAATCAGACTCAGCTTTCAAAGTCGGATGTCAATGAGATCCTGACCGATGTCACCAGACGGATGGCTCCGCTTTGGTCTCTTGAAAATTTCGTTGCGGTCAATCCTTACCTGGGATTTGCAGATATGGAATTTGGGGAGGCCATGGATTATTTGAGCAAGGATGCTCAGATAGAGCCAACTCTGCCTGAAACCTTCTATCTGGATGCGCTCAAAGAAGGCAGAATGAACAAAGAGGATATCTCCCAGGCACTTGAGGAAAACTCCTATGGCTTGGATGATGATGCAGATGGCCTGATACATGGAATTTTGAATGGAAAAAGATCCGGACGGCATTATTTGATCAAGACAATGTCTGATGTTGCCAGCGAGATCAATGGGAAGACCTGGAGGCGATTTATGATAGACAGGATTTCCTTTTGGGCATCTGCGCATTTTGATATTAAACAGGCTATCTGGGATACTTCGGATCATAAGGATTCTCTCTTTTCCGGTTGGAAGAAAGAGGCCGAAGTGGATCTCAGCCCGGAAGCTATGGGTCTAAAAGGATTCCGGAAACTGATCAAGTCCCTACCTAATGACCATCTTGAAGCAGCCGCAATTGCCCTTGAGGAATTGGATATTTCGGATGCATCCAGGGAGCTATACCTCAGCAGTCTGCTGATGAAAATGAATGGCTGGGCCGGATATGCCGCCAGGATCGATTGGGATGCAAGGCTTGCCGGGAAAGAAAGCCAGGCAGTGAATGAGTTCTTATCCATCATGCTTGTTTGGGAAATGGCACTGAAAAAATTGTTGTGGTACGCGGATCTGGATAAAAAGTGGAATGAAGCCAAGCAGATCAACGATGTCCTGATCTCGGTTGAAGGGTTTGATAAGGTATTGGCTCAGAAGCTGGTTCTACAGCGCGCTTTTGACCTGGCCAATCAGCGCCAGATAATCCAGAAGTTGAATGCCGGGGGAACACCTAAACCCAAACCAAAACAACCTAAGGCCCAGGCCATTTTTTGTATCGATGTGCGGTCAGAGCTTTTCAGAAGGAATCTGGAAGCTGCCGATGATGCTGTGGAAACCCTCGGTTTTGCTGGGTTTTTTGCTTTTCCAATCAAATATGTTCCGGTGGCCCATCAAAAGGGTACTGACCAATGTCCTGTCCTATTGACCACTTCTCATACTGTACATGAGAGCATTGGAAATGAGAGGAATGAAAAGAAGGCTCTTAGGAGAAGGACCATCAAAGAAGAGATGCTCAGAGCCTGGAAATCATTCAAACAGGGAGCGATCAGCTGCTTCAGCTTCGTCAGTCCTTTAGGCATCTACTTTCTGCCCAAATTGATAGCCGATTCTTTTGGACTTTCACGCCCACTTCCGCATCCCGACAGAGCAGGGCTCTCTGAAAAAGAGATCGAAGCGAAAGGAGTGCATTTGCAAAGCGAGGCAGCGGGGATCCCACTTGAAGACAGGAAGAATATGGCAGTCACTGCTCTAAATGCAATGTCTCTCACTGAGAACCTTGCGCCGATAGTCCTTATCGTGGGACATGGCTCTTCTACGGTCAATAACCCTCATGGAACAGGACTGGATTGCGGTGCCTGCGGTGGACATACCGGAGAGGCCAATGCGAAAGTGGCCTGTGCTGTACTGAATGATCCGGAAGTCAGGGCCCACGTAAAAGCATCAGGAATAGATCTTCCTGACAGCACCTTGTTTGTACCAGCTTTGCATGATACAACGACGGATAATGTAAGTCTCTATCTGAGTCAGGGCATTCCTGATACCCACAAGAAAGGGATCGAAGAGTTGAAATATACCCTTAGCGTGGCTGGAGAAAGTGCAAGGCGGGAGAGGGCCAGGCGCATGAATATCAGTAGTGGAGATTTAGGAAAACAGGTTCTCCAAAGGAGCAGGGACTGGTCACAAGTAAGACCTGAGTGGGGATTGGCAGGATGTTCTTCCTTCATAGTTGCTCCACGCGAAAGGACCTCACATTTGAATTTTGGCGCCAAGGCCTTCATGCATAACTACGCCTGGAGGAAGGACAAGGGTTTTGGAATCCTGGAACTTATCATGACAGCACCCATGGTGGTTACCAGTTGGATCAATCTTCAGTACTATGCATCCTCTGTGGACAATAGAAAATTTGGAGCCGGTAACAAGGCCCTCCATAATGTCGTAGGGGGATCCGGTGTCCTGGAAGGATTCGCAGGGGATCTGAGAACAGGACTACCATGGCAATCCGTTCATGATGGAAAGAAGTTTCAACACGAGCCGCAGAGGCTCAATGTGATAATTGAGGCCCCTGTGGATGAAATGAGCAAGATCCTTGAAAAGCACGAATCCGTAAGGAATCTTGTCGATAACCAATGGATATTCCTTTTTGCCATGAATGATGAAGGGAAGGTTGCCTATAAATATATCGGCGATCTTCAGTGGGAAGTGGTTTAATTTAGTGTGCATAGTGAAGCCCTACCAATTCCGGTAGGGCTTTCTTTTTCCTTCGTCTTTTTTGATAAAGCCAGGAATTTTTGAACTCAGATCCTGGAAAGTCCCCCTATTCCATCAATATCTTTCCAGAAGCAGCAGTTTGCCCTGAGGTTTGTAATTGGAAAAAGTAAAGGCCGGCTGCGAGGTTATCTTTTTCAATTCTCACACTATTGTCCCTGATGTTGTTGATTCTTCTTACGACCATTCCTCCTTGGTCGATCAGGGAAAGGGAATAGGGCTTGCGATCTGGATTTTCGAATTCCAAAATGGCAAAGTTTGTCATTGGGTTTGGATAGAGATTGGTATTGACATCAATATGCTCCTCTATGCTAGTATAAAGCTCATAAACCAATGAGGAATTTAGGGCACAATTGAATATTTGGATATCATCAATTTTTCCGCTGAAGAATCTTGCTGCCCTATTGCGCCAGGCACCAATAACCAAATTTGGGTTTGGGACCGTCAAACTGCCATTGGATGTTGGTGTTCCTGCATGTACCAGATCCCCATTTACATAGATCATGGTTGATAAAGAATCTCTTACCATAACTACATGGTACCATTGATTCAGTTCCGGACCAGGATGGATTAGATTACCACCCTCTCCTCCTGCATTGCCATAAAGGTTTCCGTTCTTGAAAGTGACAGAGAATGCTCCATGGTTCAAGGCGATGTCATCCTGATCAAGAACCTTTCGTTCGGAGGCGGTATCATAGACCATGGCCCAAACCGAAACAGTTCTTTCCTGAAAATCAAAGGAGAAATGTGTGTCGATAAAATCATCAATCCCGTCAAACTCATAGGCGGAATTTGGATTCCCAAAACGGTCTGTTGTCAATGTTGCGCCATTAACTATTGCATGGCGTCCATATCCACTGTGATCAGTTGCGTCACCAGTGAAAGGATAATAAGCCTCCAGGCATTGGCCGGACAGAAAATTGCTAGATACGAGTAGGACCAAAAGTGTTACAATGAAATTCATCTGCGTTGTCATTTAAGTTAATGCATTTACACGATTGCTATCCTGGGACCTAACTTCCAGAGTCAGAATAGCGTTTAAGGTTACTTACCGGACAGCTCTTAAACAGAAAAATAAGGAATTTTCAGAAAGTTTGATTGAAATCCCCGTCGATCCGTGTGCTTTGGTTTCCGTTATGTAGGAACTGAAAGGTGTTTTCGTAACAGTTATGTTGTGAACAGCTTCTTTTTATAGTTATCGACTAGCTTTTTACAATACTCTTCCTTGTTGAGTTTCATTTGTTCTAACTCTTCATAATCACCTATGGTAGGGTTCAGGATTCTCAAATTCTCGTGACTCCAAACGGCCAGGTCTACTATGACCGGAGTGAGTTCGAGTCCTTCTTTGGTCAAGTGATAATAGTTAGTCTTGTTGTTATCAGGTTTTCTTGTTTTGGTGATCATGCCGATCTCCTCAAGCCATTTCAGCCTTTTGGTAAGCACATTGGTAGCGATGGCCTCTGGTCGTTCAAGAAAATCCTTAAAGGTCTCGACATCTTCGATGAGCATTTGCTTGATAATGACCAGTATCCATCTATCACCAAGAATATCCAGGGAAGAGGTTATAGCACAGCTACAGCGAAAATCGATTGGGTTGTCCGAGGTCAACATTTCTTAGTGGTTCTTAAAAAATCAATAATTATTACTTGCTGATAGAAAGTAAAATTATATTTTTGCTTGCTCAGCGAAAGTAATAATTCTAATCTTAAAACTCAGATCACTCATGAAAAAAGCAAGTATCCTGTTGTTCCTGTTTCTAGGAGGAATATTGAACCTGGCAGCACAAAACCAACCAGCGAAAAGCAATTCTGAACAATCATTTAGAGAGTATGAGGCCATTGAACAGGCGCTCAAATCCTATATGGAATCGGCCAAAACCGGGGATGCCAGTGGATATGCGGAGGACTGGTATGAACATACGCGTGTAGTTGGGAGCCTTGACGGGCAGTTTTACAACATCAGCAGAGACGAGACCATAGCTTTTGCAGAACAACTAGGCGGCTCTCCTGAGGTGGAAAGCCGCATTGCCTGGATAGATTATCAGGGGAATGCAGCGGTGGTGAGACTCGAGTCCATAAACTGGGGAGGAGTTCGATACACTGATTTCTTTATCCTGAGCAAGGCAGAGGGAAAATGGAAGGTCAGCGGAAAGGTGTTCGACGCTCATGACAGGAACTAAGAAATATCTTACCGAAATTACCCGTCCTCGGACCGGTTTTTGTTGAGCACAGTATGTGGCCGCTTAGATCAGTTTAGTTCCCTAGACTGTCAAACTGGTACTCATTTGTCATGTTTGGCTTTTCAGCTAACTAATCATGGAATTTTGGAATCGATGATTCCATGGATCTAAGTTTTTCTGATAATGCTTTATCGTTTTCATTTATGGTCATTGCCGATATGACAATGAATCCCTGTTCCAAATAATACACATCATCTTTATCAACTCCCGTATCGGGATCCCCATTTGGCGAAAATGCCCAAATAGTTTTACTGTCTGAGTCTTCCGTGCTGCTTCCGTACACCTTTTCAAAATGAATTGCATTTGGTTGACCATAAGAAATCCTTCTTTCACAGACTTTTACACCTTTGATGTTTTCGAGAGGTATTTCCGGAAAAGCAACCGTGAGATAGCTGTGTGGGCCAATTTCTTTAATGACTTCCGATTGCAGGAACTTTGAAATCCAATTGGGGATGGTACCAAAAGACTCTTCGTTATCATCATCAAACCCTGAAAATGCAATTCCTGGCACGCCTAAGACCGTAGCTGTCCTTATGGCTCCAATAGTTCCTGAAGCGAACCATGAGGGGCCAATATTTGATCCACCGTTTATTCCGGATAATACGAAGTCAGGCCTGTCATCAGGGAAAAGGCCGCTTAAACCCAAAAGGACACAGTCTGAAGGGAAACCAGGCATAGTATAGATCCCAATATTTTGATCAGGGTCAAAATAGTCTGTAGTTATTTCATAAGAAGACTTGTGTTTCCCAAAAGTGATATAATTTGAACTCCCTGAGCGATCCTGGGTTGAGACAACTACTGAGACTCTGTTGGCTAGTGGTTTTACTCCCTTTGCCAGGGCTATCAGGATTTCTATGTTCTCAATACCATCATCATTGGTAATCAAAACATGATTGAATTTGGCCTGTTGGGAATAGATTAAGTGGGTTGTTAGAAGTAATAAAAGAATGCAGGTGAAGTTTTTCATAGCTATGAGATTTTGAAGCTATCACAATGATTTAATCACTAAATGTTTTCCTCTAAACCAAAACTTTATCTTGTCAATGAGACCAAACATTGATCCGAACTCGCAAACAGTCTATCGATTGGCTCCGTGATAGTATCCAGTTATATTGGCTAAAGTTACCCTTTCGCACGGAAGATTGATCATAGCTCTGAAGCTCAGCGAGTTTGTCATCTGTTGTCTATCCTGGAAATTCTGTTCAAAATAGAGAGTAAATAGCGTGGTAAATTTTTTGATGACTCAAGCCGCGATCATCTGTTAGATGACTTGTTTCAATGGGAAGTGGTTTGGATCTGAGATGAGCCTCTGTAGTTGCACACTTGGCGAAGATCTGTGGGATGAATGCCCATGTATAATGTTCTGACTAAAATTTGTTTAATGCTGTTTTGCTCCTGTGATGTGGCATTTTTATTTTCTTTCTCGGTCCCAACCATCGGCTGGTATTTTTTAGGTAGGATTCATATTCTTTCCCGTATTTCTTTTTAAGGTGGGGTTCTTCTAAAAAGATGATCACAAAATGAAAAATTGTACTAAGGATCAAGGTATAAGCCAGGATGGTTTTGGATTCAAACAAAATGGATTGTCCGAGAACGATGAAGATAACACCCAAATACATCGGATTCCTGCTGATTTTGTATAGCCCTGCCGAAACTAGTTTTGTAGGTTCTTGACCTATTAAGAACTTAAGCCCTTTTGTAAACCAAATTGCGGGAGTTCCTTTTCCTTGTCGTAAAAAATTTATTGCACTCCACATGTAGATCAGTACACCTAGGGGAATCAAAATCAAACCAACATACCTGAAAATGCTGATTTCAAATATCTGTTGCGAGCTGTAAATAGTATATGGAACATAACCTACTGCAAAACCAGGAATTATAAGGGTAAAAACTATTAGTTTGAGCGCATTCATATCTTTCTTAGTCGCTTGTCAAGCAGGAACGAATAATATCCGAATATGAAAAAATATGCGACTGCAAAATAACTATATGTATAACCGAATAAAGTGAGCCAATCATTGGTGTTCCGGATAATTGAATAAGCATGTATCAATGCTGATGATAGCAAATGAATAAGGACAAGCCAGTAAAGGACTTTATCGACGAAATTCACAAATGGTACTCGCTTTAGGTTAACTATGAATCCCCAGCCTGAATAACCAGCCAGTACGGTCACAGCCCAATGGACTACATTCGGCATTTCGCTTCCTGGCCGACCCGTCACCAAGACAACAATGTGCGCGAGCATACCAAGGCAATAGGTTAAAATGGCAACTTTCGTAAATGTATTTCTTAACGTGGGTTTCATTTACCCATTTATACTGTTGACAACAATTTTTACTTCCACTTGGGGAGCGTCCTCTGCTCCTTTTCTTTGTCTTTAGGTTCCTCCTTAGGAATGTATGGTAGTTCTTTTGTCATCCAATCTTTTGCTTCCGTACCATTTAAGTAGTGATCGAAGAATTCTTTTAGCCTTCTTTGGATATCAAGCCTGTTACTCTCTTTTCTTAATCCATGACCTTCTCCTCGGTACGAAAGAAAAACCACGGGTTTCTTTAAATACCGCAAGATGCTATAAAAACCGAATGAATGTTCCCATTGAACAACCTTATCTGCTGTTCCATGGAATAATAGTAAAGGAGTATCCATGGTTTTTGCATTGAAAACCGGGGATTCTGAAATATACATTTCAGTGTTTGAAGTGGGATCCGCTCCCAGTCTCCCTTGACCGGTCATATAGTAGTCCTGCTCATTGCTGCCATCTCTGACGATGTCAATATTAAAGCCCTGGACAAGATTGCTTACTCCAGCACCTGCTGCGATGGCAGCGAACTTGTTTTTTTGGGTTGACATATACATTCCACAATGCCCGCCAAAGCTAAAACCTTCATAACCTATCCTTTCTTCATCAACATAGCCCAACTCAATTATTTTTTCTATTGCGGCATTAATACATTCATGCATATCCGAATGTGGAGTCCCTACATTAAAATGAATATCGGGTCGAAGAAACAAATAGCCTTGGGATACATACATCATCTCCGGCACAGTGGCGCCGTTGAGATATGGAATCGGATATCTATGCAAGCCATACGAAAGCTTCTCATAGGAGTATACGATCATTGGAAGTTTAGTTCCTTTCTTGTGATCCTCCGGAATGCTCAATACCCCTTGTAATGGAACTCCATCATCATTTGTATAATCGATCAGAATCCGCCTTCCCCATTTATATCGCTCTTGTTGTGGGTTTGTATTTGTAATTTTCTTTGATGTCGAAAAATCTGAATTACTGAGATAGGCCTCAGGATAGTTTTGATAGTCACCCATCCTGTAGATAATAGCATTTGATTTTTCACTTTGAACAATTTCGGTCCACCTGTATGGAGCCGAGTAGGAGGCAGGTTTGTAAATAAGCTCCTTCAGCTCACCCTTTTTTATGCTATAGAATCCGGCAGATTTATTTTGCCTATGGAATACGGAAAGAAAGTTAGAGGAACTAAGGTCTATGTAGCGGTCTTCTATTTCAGGCTCATCCTCAAAGCTGTAATCTTGCCACCGGAAACTGATTGAATCTTTTGAGGTAATTGATTTTGTGAGGTTCTGAGGCCGTAAGCTGTTATCAATTGGAAGGAGCCATAAGTCGAGCCATCGATTTACAATGACCCCCTGCTGATCTTTAACCCATCCAACAAATCCATAATTTGGGCTAAATCCAAAATAGTCGTATTCCTTGTCGATAAAAGAAACCCCAATTTTCTCTGTAATATTATTTTTGGAATCGCTAGCAAAATCATAGCACCAATAATGCTCCCCATCCCATAAGATTGCTTTCTTACCATCAGGTGAAATTTCTATGCCTGTGCTATACCAGGATTTGTATTCCTTCTGAATTAGCTTCTTTTCCCCTGTTTTAAGATTGATTCTATATAGATCATTTTTGTATATATCCCAATCGGAGACATAGGCTCGATTATCGGTGCCAATAGCCCATTCATCTGTTCCCTCGCTACGAATTATTTTCTGAATTTCTTCTCCGCTTAGTTGAACGAACCTTTTTGTTTTTATGAAAAATATGGCATCATGGACTTCTTGCTTTTTCCTATCATACTCCATGATTCGCTCTGAAAGAAGTTTTTTGTCATTCCAATGCCAAACCTGCACCGTAGATTCATCTTCTTTTTTTCCGCTGGCATCTTCTTTTTCAAGAGTATCATATTGTCGGATTTTGATGAATAGCCTTGCATCATCCAGGCTCCAAGAAACTTTGTTGGACTTCTTGTTCGGCTTTACTGCCGGAGCCCAATTGCCTTGTAGACCTTCTATTTCATTCACCTTGTATTCACTGACCTGGGTTGATTCTGAGTTAATTTCGGTAAAAAGAACAATACCAATATTTGCAAAATCTACCCTCTTTTTTTTGTTATTGTACTTATAGCCTGCAAGTGAATTCCTGGCATGATTCCAAGAGAGATTTGAATACACATAGTTTCCGGTTTGAAGAGCCCTAGTAATCCTCCTTTCAAGATGATATAGATATATACCATTCCCTCGCCGGTCTTTTGAATTGATCGTATACGCAATGAAATCAGATTTTCTGTCCACTAAGTATTCCCCTATGTTTGCGATGTAGTGCTCGGAACGATTATCTAAATTATATATGAGCAGGCTCTGATCATCCGTGGTAATGAAATAATTCTTATCCTCAATGAACTGGTAATCCGCGGTAGATGAGTACCGAACCGTAAAACCAGACTCAAGATTTTTTAATTCAATAAAAACCGAATCACCTCCATCCTCTACGCTGTCCGGGTGCAGTTCGATCTTATATGCCATCCAATCAGAGTTGGACGAGAATTTTGGTTCACTTGCATCAGGTATTTGATATTTTATTCCCTCGACCGCGTGAAAAACATATAGTACATCGGTCTTATTGTGCTCGGTGAAATATCCTTTTACAATTTTAGAAGTAGGATTATTACGTGTAGTATCTTTTTTGGACTCCGGTTCATCAAAAAGAATATATCTGGTGGTGTACCATTTTCCATCGTCCGAGAGGCTGACCTCATTGGTTCTCCATTGTTGAACATCATCAAAGATGAGAGGTTCCTTCTTGTCTTTTGCAAAGGCTAGACTTCCAAGAAGAATGCAGACATATACTCCTATGTGAATAAATTGTTTCATAGCACCTGAATTAAGATTTATTTAGGGATTCAAGGGGTTACTTTTTGCGGTTGTTTTCGAAGGATTTGTCTGGATAGGGAGGGGGGGGAGGAACCTCTCTTGGATCTTGCTCAATTTTCTCCTTTAAAAGTTTGATTGCTGCTTCAAGTTGGGCATCCCTTCCATTATAGGTTTCATAAGGAAGGTTATCCAATTCAATATCCGGTTCTGAACCATGACCTTCGATCAACCACTTTCCGGTTTCATCATACACGCCGAACATCGGTGCCCTGGCATAGCCATTATCTGTTAATCTGTTTCCGGAGTGCAGCCAGATCTGACCACCCCATGTGCGCTTGCCAATGGTAGTACCAAGGCCTAATTTTTTGATCCCCTCTGTAAAGGTTTCGCCATTGGAGCCTGTCCTTTCGTTCATAAGGAACACAATATGGCCTCGAAATGCATACTGCATATTCCAATAGGGTTCTCCAGTTCTTGCTTTCCAGTACATCCACGCCCTTCGCATCAGTTTTTCAATGATGAAGCTTTCAATGTTACCCCCGCCGTTATAACGCACATCAACGATCAAGCCCGGTCTGTTGTATACGGGATAAAACTCCCGGTAAAACTGACCAATATCCCATGTGCCCATGGCACTCAGGTGCAAATAGCCAATTTGGTCTTCGCTGGCCTTCTCCACCTTAAGGCGGTTGCTGTATTCCCAGTCCCCATACCTGAGCCAAAAATCGCTTCCATGTGGCTTTACGATAACATCCCGGGTAGTGGAACCTCTTTTTAGACTCAATTGAACCTGCTTTCCAACTTGATTTTGGATCAATTCGCCGATATCCACTGCGGGTAAGGCATCCTTTCCATTCACCTTGGTAATGATGTCTCCCTCGCGAATATCAAGGTAGGGGTCATCCAAGGGAGATTTTCTTTTGGGGTAATCCGGATCTGCCTTGTATATGTAGTCAATCCTATAACCTCCCATGTTCTCATCTCTGCTTGTTTTTGCACCAAGGCAAGCTACCTGGATATTTTTTTTGTCGCTGTTTAATTCTCCGCCAATGGCTCCAGTATGCAATGCAGACAATTCACCCACCAGTCTCGCAATCACATCATTTAACTCATTCCTGGTTGTAACTCGATTTACCAGTGGAAGGTACTTTTCATACATCTTGTCCCAATCTACACCATGCATATTTGGGTCATAGAAATAATCTCTTTCCATCCTCCAGGCATCCTTGTAGATCTGTCTCCAATCTTCCCTTGGGTTGATCGAAAACTTCCAGCCGCTCAGATTGATCTTGCTATCACCCAGGTTTCCTACCGCTCCTGTCCCTGCATCGACCATATAGTATGAGCCGGCCTTGCTGATTAGGAGCTTCTTTCCATCCATCGTCATATCAAATCCATTCACCTCTGAGACCATGTCAGCTAATTTTGGATCTTCATTGGTGATCTTCACGACCTTGAGATGGGATTTGGCTTTTACACCAGTTTCAGAAGATATCAGATACAAAGCCTTGTCTTTCACAGCGAGATTGCGATAGTTTCCTGCAGGTACAGGAACTTGAACAATTCTTGATTGTATGCCATCCTTGTCGATGTTTACAACCAGTTTATCAGATCCTTCTTCCTCTTTCCCTTTTTTCTTCTTTTCTCCTTTATCTGATGATTCATCCTTTTTTTCCTGGTCCATGAGTTCATCACTTTCCCTGAATGGCGATCTGGTATCCCTTTTCAATGCAACATGATAGATCTCCTCGCTGGCATCCCAGTAGGGTTCTGGCTGTCGCGTGCCCCAAGGGCTTCCTACCAAGGTCTGGAAGTTTCTGTCTGATAAGAAATAAAGGAATTTTCCATCGGGGCTCCACCTTGGGTTATAGCTGTTTGCCCTATCGGTTGTTAGGTCAAAAATGCCCCCATCCTTGACATTATATACTTTGATCTGATACATGGTATTGAAAGCGTTTTGAACAAAGGCCAACCACTGGCTGTCCGGGGACCATGAAAAGTCATAGATACCTTCCTGGTTGGTTGAAATTTTCTTGCTTATTCCAGTCGAGATATCCAGTACATACATATTGTTTTCCAGGTCATCATAGGCGATCCATTTCCCATCTGGAGAAGGGATCCCTTCATACCTTAGCCGAATGCCATCTTTAGAAATTGCTTTTTTCCCACCTGAGCCATCTGCTGCAAACTGGATAAATTCAAATTCACCGCTTTCATCGGAAAGGGTGATGATGTTTTTTCCATCAGAAGAGAAAGTAGCGTCCCTGTAACGCACTTCTTTTTGCTCCGTGAAAGAGATAAATCGTCCCTGTTTTACAGGAGCGACAAAGGCTCTTCCTCTGGCAGTAATGACAACCTTTTCTCCTTTTGGATCCGGGTTTACCGAGGTGATGAATTTGGAAGGATTTTCGTCCCATTTTTCTCGGAGTTGAGGGAGATCAGATGCCAGCCTAATCTCCAGCTTTTTATAGTCTCCTGAGGCAATGTCCAATAACCAAAGGTCTGCAGCATGTTGGTAAACGATCCTTCCATTGTCCAGATTGGCGTACCGAACCCCATACTCTGAATGCTTGGTGTGTTGTTTCAGGTCCTTTCCATCTGCATTCATCGACCAGATATTCATAACTCCATCTCGGCTTGTAATGAAATAGACGCGGTCATTGTACCACATGGAATTGAAGGACTCACCTTTATAATCCGTTGTGAGTTTTATAGCTTCATTTTCACCATCAAATTTCCAGATCTGTCGAGCCCAACCTCCGACATATCGCTTGGCCGCGTCCCCATGCCTTGATGGTCTGTTGAAAAACCAGGTTCCATCTTCGTTTTGTACTCCTTCGGAAGCCTGGTGAAGGGGAACCACTTCCTTGGTTTTATAGCTAAGATCGATTGTGATCAACTGTGGGTGAGGTATCTTATTGAAGGCGTAGGATTGATAAACGATCTTTCCATCCGGGGTCCATCCATTTACTCCCGATCCATCTGCTTCATAAGTCCACCGGGTTGTCATACCGCCATCGATTGGAATGGTGTAGACTTCTGTTGGGCCTTCATAACTGGCAGAGAAGGCAAGGGTTTTGCCGTCTGGTGAGATTGCGGGGTAGCGCTCTTCTTCAGCATGGGTTGTAAGCCTTTGAGCCAGACCACCTTGCACTGAAACTTTCCAGAGATCCCCCTCTGCAGTGAAGACGATGGTATTTTCATGAAGGTCAGGAAACTGGTAATAGCCTTCGAAGCCTTGGGAATTAACATGATTAAGTCCTAGTGCTAGGAATAGAAATAAGCCAATAAGCAATGAGACAGGATATTTCATTTTGATTGGTTTTTCAGATAACGAATTGAATTCAAAAGTTTAATGGCTGCAGAGTTCTTGAATATTAGTCTTCAAGATCATATATAAATTCAATGTCGAGTAGGACTTTTCCAACCGGAATTATTGCAGGATAAGGCTTCTTATCCATTTGAATGGCTATTTTCTGGACAAGCCCAGCATCAAATTAGTCCTTTCGGTTTTCAAACCCTGCTGTAAAACAATCCTTTGAGAAAGGTACTTTTCTTAACTCAAGAAGCCTTCAATTATTTCAAGTGGGCCGCAAAGAAGCCCATCATAGCTTCATATAAGTCCATTCGGTTTTCCTCTTTCCCAAACCCATGCCCTTCATCATACTTCACCATATAGGGCACATCTACTTTGTTTTTCCGAAGCGCCTCGACAATTTGGTCGCTTTCATCAATGTTGACACGAGGGTCATTGGCACCCTGAACTACAAAAAGTGGCCTTTTGATATTATTTATGTGGAAAATGGGGGATACCTCATCCATTATCTCCTTTTCTTCGGGAATTTCTGGATCATACCATATTGCCTTCAGAATAGGAAGATATGGAGCCCAGTAAGGCGGTATGGTTTCCATGAAGGTAAACAGGTTGGAGACTCCCACATAGTCGACACCACAAGCATATAGATCAGGGGTTTTAGTAAGCCCGCGTAAAACTGCATAACCTCCATGGCTCGCACCATAAATGGCTGCTTTGTCTCCATCAACCCATCCCTGTTCAATGACATATTTTAGTCCATCTTCGACATCATCCATTGCCTTGCGTCCTATTTGTTTGAATCCACTTCGAAAGAACTGCTTACCATAGCCCCCACTGATTCTGAAATTGACGTGTAAAGTGGCATAACCACGACTGGCAAATAATTGTGCTTCAGGATTAAATCCCCACGAATCGCGAACACCTTGTGGTCCGCCATGAGGATTGACTATTACAGGTACTTTCTTTCCTTCTATTGCTTGTTTTGGTAAAGTAATATATCCGTGCAACTGAACCCCATCCCGGCTCTTGAATGAAATTGGTCGCATTTCAGCCATGTCTTTCTCATCCAACTGTGGCATAAGTTCAAAAAGGAGCTTTATCTCATCCTTGGCCACATCGTAGGAAAAGTACTTTCCATACAATTTGTCACTGGTTACATAGATCAGGTATTGACTTTCATCATCGGTTTTGTCTGAGAGATAAAAATCGTAATCGGGGAACTCTTTTTGTAACCTTGCGTGCAGTTTCTTGTAGTAATCACTAACAGGAACAATTTGATATTTTTCACCCTCATAACTAAAGTAATCCAGCTCCCAATTTCTCTTGCGGGAAAGACTGGCCCCGGAAACATCATAATTTTCATTAGAAAATAATTCCTCAACTACCTGGTCTTTTGCCAGATCATAAAGATAGATTTCCGCTTTGTCAGATTCCAGATTAGAGAGTACATAAGCTTCATGCTTATTCTTGGAAGCATAGTTAAAATTGAGAATGGTAAAAGTATCGTCCCATTTAGTGGTTTTCATCAATTTGAAATCTCCAGGATCCACGGCATAATAAAGTTCCGTGTTGATGCCATCTTTTAGTCTCGCAAAGCCCCGAAGATTTCCATCTTTATCAAATTCATAACCCATGATCGGATTGGCAAGATCCGTGTTCTCATATAGTTGCTCGATATCTCCTGAAACAATATTGATCTTGTAAGGGTCAAACACTTGGGGATTGTTTTTATTCATTGAGACGATCATATGATCTTTGTCCTCTTTTAGTGAAGCAAGAATATTCACTTTGACACCTTCGTAGGGAGTAAGTTCCTTTTCATTTGATCCGTCCACATCTACAGCGAAAAGGTGATAGTCTTCGTTTCCTCCTTTATCCATTACGTAAATCAGGCGTTCATCATTGGCCCATCCGTAAGCACGAACCAGTTCTTCGCCCTCGGTGATAACCCTCTTGACTTCATTGGTTTTTATGTTTTTGACATATACATGATTTTTTAGGTTTTCATCTTTTTCACGATAGCTCATGTAAGTTCCCTCAGGAGATAATTGGAAAGATGAAGAGGCGGGTTTGGCGAAATAATCTGCAACAGAATATTTGTAGCTGCCGGTTTCTTTTGCTGCCAGTGCCTTGAGTTCTTCTTCTGAGCTAGGCAATTCGGCATTGCCTGGTTTTTGAATTTCGCCTTTGGTTAGGCTTAAAGGAAGCTCTGAGCCCCCCTGGTTGAAAGTTCCTTCCATTACTTCACCTTTTACTTTGGCCACATATGTTATTTGCCCTTGCATTAGGGAAAGACTTACCTGACCATCTGAATAGTCGACTTTTTCAACAGGAATACCGGTGGCACCCTGTGAGGGGCTGTCCATAGTTGCTTCGAGTGCATCATCAGAGCCGGAAAAGTGGAATATCAGAGGGATTTCCTGCCCGGAGCTGTTGAGGCTTCCGCTCCAATCTCCTTCAATGCTTTGAGCTTGTACATAACCTACCATTAAGATTAGTGCGATTGAAAAAAAACCTGTTTTCATGGGAATAGCTTTTGAAAATTGTCGGAAAAATAGGAATAGTTCGGGTAATACTTTGCTCTTTTGTTTGCTTGAGATATCATTTTTTGACTAAACAAAGTGTGTTAAAGTCTTTTACCAAAAGAATTTTATAAACCTCATTAGCAAAGCAGTTCCTCCAATAGGACCGGGAGTCTGAAACGAATGTTTTGATGCCCTGAACGGCAATTTTTATCTTTTTTTCAAAGGCTCTTAAGCGTACCACAAGGGAAATGTTCACAAGGGCTAGATTTTCCGAAAACGAAGTCATTGCATTTGGATTTATGATCCTTACCCTGTAGAACCTAATCATTGTTAGGAGGTAAGGGATTGTGGAGGCAGTTAAAGAATTCGTTCCTCTTTTCCATTTCATTAAATGCTCCATCATACTCCAAGGTAGTGGTATAGCTTGATTTATCTTTTATTCCCCTGGAAGAGACGCATAGGTGTTTTGCTGAAATGACAATTATTACATCTTTCGTGTTGAGGACCTCTTGCAACTCCTTTTTTATCTCAAGACATAGCCTTTCCTGAACTTGAGGTCTGTGCGCATAGTAATTTACCAATCGATTGATCTTTGATAATCCGATGACACGATCGTTAGGGATATACCCTACATGGGCAAGGCCCATGATGGGCATGAAATGATGCTCACAGGTAGAATCAATGGAGATGTTTTGCTCGACCAACATCTTTCCATAGCCATAGCTGTTTTCAAAGGTGGATAATTGCGGTTTTTTTTCTGGATCAAGGCCATAAAACAATTCTTTGACATACATTTTAGCCACTCGATATGGTGTCCCGGAAAGGCTATCATCCGTTAAGTCCAAGCCTAGTTCTTCCATTATATGCCTGAAGTAGAATTGAATGTTTTCTATTTTCTGTTCCTCAGACTTTTCGAAGGCATCTATTAGAAGCGGAGTTCTCTCTGCTGATGAATGGTGATTATCCCCAATCGTCTCGATTTCCAATATCCTATTTTCCATCTATTCTTCAGGTTGTACAGGCGGTTTCATCTCTGCAATGGCAGTATTTCTGATTGTATAAATGGAGAGCAACTATGGCCGCTGCCGGGATGTAAACAAAAGATTCAAAAAACAGACCGGCCTCGAACGTTTCATTCAAAATGCCCCCAAGCAACACTACCCAACTTGCCCATAATGCCATTCGCACCCATTTTTTAGACGAATTTCTGGTTGCGTAGAAGATGGCTAAAAATGAAACACCCAGAAAAAGGTAATCAATGGCTTGCCACCATACAGGGGCATGGGCACAACCAGCCACAGAACAGGCTTTGGTCATGAAAAGAAACGGTGTTGCCGCACAGTGGACAAGGCAAATACCACTTGCTGAGGCTCCAAGTATGTCGGGTTTTACTAGATTTTGGGTCTGGATCATAATTTTAAATGCAACTGAGTTGCAAAATAATGTTATTAGTTTGTAAACGCAATCGAGTTGCAATAGTTTTAAGTCATGGGAGTGATCAGGAGAACAAAATCGGTTGAAACCATTCTCAGTGCCTTTGGGCGATCAAAGGGCGCTCTGTCCGTCATAGATCTGGTTGACCGATTCAGTAGCGAAATGAATAAAACCACGGTTTATAGAATTCTGGATCGCCTGGAAGATGATGGTTCTCTACACTCATTTATGGGGAAAGGCGGTTTGAAATGGTACGCGGTATGCGATGGCTGTTCCCGTTCAAATCACCATGATGCTCACCCACATTTCCAGTGCAGTGTTTGTGGCAAGACTGAGTGTTTGTCAATTGATGTGGCTATTCCTAACGTACCTAACCACAGGGTGCTTTCCGCAGAGCTGTTGCTTACCGGGCTCTGTGCAGACTGTAGTTCTTAAGGGACTATTAACTTCAGGAATTGGTCCTAAGGAGAAAAGTTCCCGATGCGTGTGGCTTTCCTCCACTGGTTTTTTCTTATTCTGATAAATAACTGGTGATCAGATCTGCACACTTATTTACTTTTCGACAGCCTTTTTTGCGTTTTCGCCTCTTGCTTCAGCTGAAGAAGGAGCTTCTTAGCCCTCTTGGCAACCGATTTCCTTGTCTCCTCAGTTAGCTGTTGCAGTTGGGGAATGATCTAGGCCTTAAGAGCCATATCATTTTTGTTAATAGGTTCAGCGCACTTCTTCTTGTCAAATCATGAACCTCCTGAATTCCGAAATTCGTTTTCCAGCCAGGGCTCTAATTCTTAATTCATGTCACTTAATATGCCGTTGATAGCCTTGGAAAGCTCTATTACCCACTTGCCCCCGGACGATGTGAGTAAAACGAATCCTACGTTTTCTTTTGGATTAAACCAATATTCACTACCAAAACCATCCATTGCGCCTCCGTGACCAAATTCTCCATTTCCCCAATCGAACAGCCCGTAGCCGTAGGATATGCCAGTTCCTTCCCAGGCGCTTCTGGTATCTTTTGTAAGGAAAAGAATATCATCTAGATCATTGTCCTTGTATGTTGCCAGCTGGTTATTCAATAGTTGGGTTAGATCTGAAACAGAACTATATAAACCGCTTGGCGGCGAAAGTTTGCCCAATTCCCAAATTTTGGTCTCCGCCGACCTGTTGTCTTCATCATATGGTGTGACCAACAAGCTTGTGTTCTTGCAATAAGTGGATGTTGTTACCATTCCGTATTTTTTGGAGAGGCCTGCCAATAATTCCTCGAAACTTGATCCTGATACCATTTCGGCAATGTATCCCAGAACTGCATATCCGAAATTTGAGTAACTGAAAGCTCCCGCCTTCTCCAGTTTCATTTTTTCGAAATCCTTTTCAAAATCTGTAGCCTTATAATCATATATTATTGGTTCGTCATTTTTCCTGTTAATTATTTTGCTTTGACGGGGAAATCCTGATCTGTGGTGTAAAAGATCTCTGACTGAAATGGTTTTAAGCTTTGAATTAACTTTTTTGGAATGGTATTGGGGTAGGTAGGTCAGGAAAGGTTCGTCAATATCAAGCTCTCCTTGCTGAATAAGTTGATTTAAAACAATACCTGTTAGCACTTTCCCGACAGAGGCGATTTGAAAAATTGAGTTTTCGCTTGTTTGGTTTTTAGTTGATCTGTTATCTATTCCATAGTTGATAAAGTGGGTCTTTCCTAAAAGAACCACACCAACATTAATTGTAGGAATATCATTTTGTAATGCGTACTCTTTTACTAAGTCTTCGATTCGAGAAATAGCTTCATCGGAAGATTTCTGGGTAAACCCCTCAATAGATAGTAACATCAGGGCAGAAAGAACTAGTTGTTTCATGGGTATGAGATCTCAAGTTTCATTATCGAAGACGGAAAGTGGCCTTTTTTGTTACAGGAATCATTTTATTCATCTTCACAAAAAAGACAGGCGCTCAGATCGGTACGCTTTTTTACTTTTCTACTTTTACTTTCAGGCTAAATATTCATCAAATGAATCAAATTAAGCATACGCTAACCATCGGTTTTTTGATCAGCGGTTTTTTTGTCTATGGCCAGACCCCTTCTGCCTTGGCAGTGGTTCAGCAACAGCTGGATGCATATAATGCCCAGGATATCGATGGATTTGCCGAAGTTTTTGGAGAGGATGCAGAGATCTTCCGAAATATTGGAGATGAAGAGCCCTATCTGAAGGGGCGAAGAAAAATTCGAAAGGAGTATAAGGAGCTGTTTAAGGAAAACCCTCAAAACAAAAGCACTCTGATGGGACGTATCGTACAGGGCAATTTCGTGATCGATCACGAATGGATCACCGGCCGGGAAAAGGAGTTTAAGATCGTTGCGATCTATGAAGTATATAATGGCTTGATCCAACGCGCCTGGTTTGTGAGGTAGCCAGTAATTCCATTCAGAGTTAGCTTCGGTTCCGCTGCAGTTGGCAACTTTAGTCGAATGACCTATATTGACAGACCAACATTCAACTAATCCTTTCCTTGTTATTGATAGGAAGAAAGAACATTATTTATGTCAAAGGCTAAAGAAACGGATCGCGTAATTCGTCGTGGGCCGTATCCTGAACTGACCTGGCCAGCAATCCTGGTCGGGTACTTTCTTGGGGCAATTATTGCATTAAGTATTGGCTATGCTAGCCTAAAGCTGGGCTTTTCTATCGAGGGTTCCGAGCTCGCTGCTATTCTGGGTTTTGGTATCCTGAGAGGTGTAATGCGAAGGTCCAGCATCGTAGAAAACAACATTAACCAAACCCTGGCCAGCGGAGTAAACAGTGCTTCTTCCGGTATGATGTTTTCAATCCCAGCATTATTCATACTGGGTTATACCGACTTTAATCCCTACCTGATGATCTTCGGATGTATGGCCGGTGGAATTCTGGGAATCGCGTTTATCATTCCTCTTCGGAAGCAAATGATCGATTACGAGCGTCTGACCTATCCCGGTGGTGTAGCCGTTGCTACAATTCTTAAATCACCTGGCGCAG
Source organism: Cytophagales bacterium (assembly GCA_028279065.1). Lineage (GTDB taxonomy): Bacteria > Bacteroidota > Bacteroidia > Cytophagales > CCMP332 > JANQHS01. Next base: position 362 of record JANQSY010000097.1, on the reverse strand, counting down.
GAATGCGTAAGGCCTACCTATTGTTGGGTGGGGCGGCGATAAGCGGAATTGCACATTTTTTCGCTTTATTCCTGGAGACCGAGAACTTCAATTTTGGGGCGGTCATTGGCATGCCAGAATACATGAACGGTATCTGGTATCTGTCTTTGCTGACTATGGGTGTGGGATATATTGCAGGAAGAGGAGGATTTTACTTCGTGGTGGGTGGTTTTGTTTGCTACTGGATTTTAGCACCGTTTCTTGACCTGCAGGGCCTGCTGCCATCCACCAATCCCGGTGAGCTTCGGTCAATGCTTTTCAGACCCGTCGGCATCGGGATGCTTATCGGAGGAGCCATAGCCGGGATCGCACTGGCCTTCCCT
>JANQSY010000076.1 GCA_028279065.1 Cytophagales bacterium | reverse complement strand
GAATATCAGTTTTAAGAGTTAGGCCAACGTTTGAATGGCAAAAATGATCTTAAACTCACTCCATTATTAGCTTCTCCAAGTACTGCCTCTCCTTATCTGAGATCTTTCAGAGCTAGAACCAAACATCGACAATTTGATCGGTGATGTCAGGGTAATCTGTTCTTGATCAATGCGATCTGCCCCATGTGACTGGCAGAATGCTCGAGAACATGGTACCAGGCCCAATAATTGTTCACCCCGTCATCGACAGACTCCAAAAGCCACTCATCATCCTTGGTTTTCAGGCCCTCCAGAGATTTCTTTCTTATCTGCTCCCAAAGATCCAGATAATAAGACATGGGTTTCCCCTTGAGCTTTTTTCTGCTTTCATCACCCAAGGAGCCTCCGATACCCCATAGATCCTCCTCTTCAGTAGTCCAGCTTCGTTTTTCCAGGGTTTCAACCTGATAATAGGCTTCAGTAGACGCAAGATGCATAACCAGGGCTCCAATGCTGTTGGCATTTTCATCAAAAAGGAAATCGGTCTGTTCCTGGCTCAGGTCCTTGGTCATTTCGGTGATCCTGGATCGCAGGTCCTCCAACATCCAGACCATCTTCCCTACCTCCGGGGAGAAACCCTCCATTGCCTTCACTTCATACTGAGCATGAACACAAAGAGAAGAGGTAAAGGTTAGCAGGAACGAAAAGATCATTTTTATCCTCATGATTGGTTTTTTGATTGAGGCAAAACAACAACAAGCTACTTATCCGGCAAGCCAAAGGGCTGGGGTTTTGATAAGTTATGGGAAGCGGGCTAACTGGTCTTCCTATAATTCAAGATCGCCCAGGAATTAAAGAAGATCGCAAAAAACACCATCACCCCTACATGCAGTTTTATGTCTGAAAAACCACTTCCCTTCAAAACATTCATTCTGATAACCTCAATAAAATAGGTCACTGGATTTGATTTTGCGATCCATTGAGACCATTCTGGCATGCTTTCTATTGGCGTAAAAAGCCCACTCATCAAAAGGAAGATCATCATGAAAAAGAAGGTGACAGACATGGCCTGTTGCTGGGTTTCGGAGTATGTCGATATCAAAAGTCCAAGGCCAAGTAGTGCGATCAGATAGAGTGCGACACAGGCATATAGAACCAATATATTTCCCTGAGGAACAATGCCATAGACCCCATATCCGACCACAAATAACCCTATGGTGAACACCACTATCCCAATGATCCAAAAAGGCAGCAATTTGCCCAGGATAAAATGATGCTTTCGGATAGGGGTCACATTTATTTGTTCGATGGTTCCGATCTCTTTTTCCTTAACAATGTTCAGAGCACATAGGTACGCCCCTACCATGGTCACCAACAGGGCAAGTATCCCCGGTACCATGAAGAAGGCATAGTTCATAGTAGGATTGAACCAATTGGAGGATACCACATTGATGCTTGAGAAAGCACTACCGGAACTTAGCTGCTTTTCCAGGATCAGATCACTGCCGAGTTGCTGTATGATGCTAGACAGATATGCGGCTCCAAGGTTGGCCTTGGTGCCATTTATTGCATTGACCGCCAGAAATAGTTTCTGCGGATCTCCGGCACCAATGCTCGCTGAGAACCGGGTGGGGATCTCGAGTATCAGGTCGGCTTTATCGCTTTCGATCTTTTTGAAAGCTTGATCGAATGAGGCGTTATAATCGACCAAACGGAAATAGCCGGAACCAACAATACGGTTGATAAGGTCCCTGGAAACGGTTGAGCGGTCATGGTCAACAATCCCAATTGAAATGTTCTTGATCTCATAATCAGCCGCCAGGGGTAGGATCAACAATTGGATGATAGGCATCACAAATATCACAGGTAGCAATGCCTTGTTACGGAAGATCTGACGGAATTCCTTTTTCAAAAGAAAGATCAGGGTTCTCATGTCAGCCTCACTTTGAATCTTTTGAAACTAATAGCCATCAGGGCCAGCATCATTATAAACAGGATCAAGGACTCCTTCCATATGGCCGAAAATCCCAGTCCCTTGATCATGATCGATTTCACGATGATGTAATACCATTTTGAAGGGATGATATTCGATATGGCCCGTAGAGCCCAGGGCATGTTTTCCAGAGGAAACATGAAACCCGTAAAAAGCATGGTAGGAATCAGCATTCCCATAAGTGAGATCAACATGGCCATTTGCTGAGATCCTGTGCTGTTGGAAATCAACAATCCCACTGCCAGGCAGGTCAGAATGAATAAGGAGCTAAGTGCTACCAGTAGAACCAGGCTCCCGTGCAAAGGCATGTCCAAAAGGGTGGAACTAAGGATCAGGATGACCGCAAGGTTGACAAGGGACAAGGCGAAATAGGGAACAGCCTTAGATATCACCAGTAGTACAGGATTCAATGGGGAGACCAACAAGACTTCCATGGTTCCCATTTCCTTCTCCCTCACTATGGAAACCGAGGTCATTAAAACGCAGACCAACATCAGGACCAGGGCCAGAACCCCGGGTACATAATTGGTCGATCCTTTGAGTTCAGGGTTGTAAAGCATCCTGGTTTCCACATTGATCAAAGGAGCTGATCCCGGACTCCGCCGATTTTGGGATTGAAAATCCTGCACTATGCCGGTCAGATATGTGATCAAAGTATTTGAGGTATTGGGATCACTGGCATCCCCTATGACCTGGATGCTAGCAGACCCCAGATGCTGAAGGTCTTCACCAAATCGGGCTGGAAAAAGAACAGCAAGTTTTATATCACCCTTCTTGAAGGCAGCTTCGATCTCCCTCGGTGAAAGATCAGATCGCGTAACGATGAAATGCTCACTTGCGCTGAGCTTTTCTATGACCTTTCTGGATCCTTCATCTCTGGATAGGTCTGAAATCACTATCCTGGAATCTTTAATCTCATTGCTCAGAGCAAAGCCAAATAAAAGGATCTGTGCTATCGGCAATCCAAACAGCATCAGCAGGGTTTTTGAATCCCTAAAAACATGGTAGAACTCCTTCCTTATAAATGAAAAGAATTGCGTCATTTCAGTTATCGCTTCTTTTTGCTCCTCTGGCCAGATGGAAGAAGACATCATCCATACTCTCAACTCCAAACTTCTTTTTCAACTCGGAAGGTGAATCAAGGGCTTTGATCTCCCCATCCACCATCATTGAGATCCGGTTACAGTATTCAGCCTCATCCATGTAATGCGTGGTTACAAATACTGTGATCCCTCTGTCAGATGCATCATATATCAAATCCCAGAATTGTCTCCGGGTTACAGGATCTACACCCCCGGTTGGCTCATCCAGAAAAACGATGCTTGGATCATGAAGGACAGCCACGGAGAAGGCTATCTTTTGTTTCCATCCCAGCGGAAGGGACCCGACCAATTTTTTCTTTTCCTTTTCCAGGCCAAGCTCATTGATCAAAGCTGAGCCTCTATCTCTGATCTCCTTATTAGAAAGCCCATAGATCCCTCCGAAGAATTCTATATTCTCAGTAATAGTAAGGTCCTCATACAGGGAAAACTTCTGACTCATATACCCGATGTTCCTCTTTATATTTTCCGTTTGCCGGTAAACATCGAAGCCGGCAACGTTCGCCTCACCAGAACTAGGAATAGACAGACCACAGAGCATTCTCATTGCCGTGGTCTTTCCTGCCCCATTGGCTCCAAGGAACCCAAATATCTCACCTTTCGCGACCTCGAAACTCAAGTCTTTGGCTGCGGTGAAATCACCGAACCTCTTTGTAAGGTTATGAGTCTTAATGGCTGGTCTCTCCATGTTGTTCCTTCATCAGATGTATAAAGCAATCCTCTATGCTGGGTTTAATAGGCTTCATTTCCAACTGCTCAAGGCCCTCCATTCTCAAACTGTCCAATAATCTATCCATGTTAGCACTATCCGGTTCGACCAGGGAAACATGATGGTACTCCCCGAACGAGTTAGCGCTTTTTACTCTTTCCTGGTCTTGAAGCAGCCTGAGTAGGCGACTCATATCCGCTGATTTTATCCCATAAAGCGGATCCGGATATTTTGATATGATCCCTTTGGGGCTATCAATAGACATAATAGAACCGTGCTGTATTAAGGCGATCCGCTCACAAAGCATGGCTTCATCCATGTATGGGGTCGAAACCAGGATGGTTATCTCCTGTTCCTTTAGGCGCTTGAGCATTTCCCAGAACTCTTTTCTTGAAACCGTGTCTACCCCTGTGGTAGGCTCGTCAAGGAATAGAACCTTTGGCCGGTGGATCAGAGCGCAGCATAGGGCTAGTTTCTGTTTCATCCCGCCGGACAGCTTTCCAGCCTTTCGATCTTTAAAGGGTTCTATCTGGACATAGATCTCCCGAACAAGATCATAATTCTCCTCAATGCTGGTGTTGAAGATGGTGGCAAAGAATTCAAGGTTCTCTTCAACAGTCAGATCCTGATACAGGGAGAATCTTCCTGGCATATATCCCACTTCCTTCCTGATCTTTTTGAGGTCCTTATTTACATCAAAGCTAAGTACCGATGCTTCTCCCTGATCAAAATCTATCAGGGTGGTCAGTATCCTGAACAGGCTTGTTTTCCCTGCCCCATCAGGTCCAATCAGCCCAAATAACTCGCCTTTTTCAACTTCAAATGACACTTCATTCAGAGCCAGGACTTTCCCCTTTTCATATGACTTGCTGACATTTTGAACCTTGACATCAACCATATCTCCAGCCTTTAAAAGACCACCTCCCCATACATTCCGATCTTGTAGCTGCCATCGTTGTCTAGCCTTACCTTGATGGCATAAACCAGATTGGCTCTCTCGTTTTTGGTCTGTATGGTCTTCGGGGTAAATTCAGCCTTCTCACTGATCCAGCTGACCTTTCCCTTGCCTTCCTTCATATTTCCCGAACCATCGTCGGTAAAGACTTTCACCTCTTGATCCAGCTTGATCTCTGCAAGTTGGTCACCGCTTATATATACCCTGAGGAATAGGTGATCCAGGTCTGCGATCTTGTACAGAGGCTTGCCCGGACCTGCCATTTCATGTGGAAGGGCATATCTGTCAAGAACGACCCCCTTCACAGGATTTACAATAGAATATTTCTTTAGGAGATCTTCCAATTGCTCTACCTGGATCTGTAACATATTGGCATCCATGGAAATACCATCTGAAGTAATGTTGAGGCTGGAGCGTTTTGCTCGGATCTGGCTCTCGAGGGTCCGGATCTGGGAATTGATGTCATCCAGTTGTTTGGTGGTTGCGGCATCCTTTTCCAAGAGTTTCTCTATCCGCTTCTTTTCCAGCTTTGCCTTTTCAAGTTGATTATCCAAAGCTCCCAGCTGGACTGAAATGTCAGGCCTTCGGGAAAGAAGAGCCTGGATCTGTGCTTCGATCTGCTTTTTCTTTAGGTAGGTCTGAGTGCTGTCGATCCACCCAACCTTCTGCCCTGGCAAAAGTTCCTGGCCTTCTACTATGTCAAAAGACCGTAGAACCCCTGAAACCTCGGCGGATATCATGGTTTCATCAGCCTCAAAGGAGCCTGAGGCATCAAACCTCTGCTCCCCATTTTCGCAGCTAAGGAAAAGGCAGGGCAAGATTATCAGAACGATTAAAAAAATTTTCTCTTTCATAACATTGAATTAGGTTCCTTTCAAATGCATGATCTGGTACTGGGTCTTTAGATATTGTACCTCATGCAGGATCTTGCTCTGCTTAGCAAGATTTTCATTATTGATCTGTATAAGCAGATCCCTCATGGTTGCAATCCCATTTTCATATTTGTTCCTATAGGAATTGATCAATCTCGTCTTGATCTCTATGATCTTTTCATCCTCCTCAATGAGTTTTTGATACTTTACCAATTCCATTTCTTTCTCTTCCAAGGCAATATCAGTCGTAAATCGAAAGCTCTCTTCTTCCAATTCAAGGCTTTGTAGGTGGATGACGTTGAGTTGTCGATCATTTCCTCTCTTGTATAAGCCACCTATGCTCCAGGAAACACTTAGACCGGCCACCAGGATATGGTCAAACTGACTCAATCCGAAATCGACTCCCGGAGTGATAAATGTTCCGAACCCCAAGAGACCGATGGTTGGGTTCAAACCCGTTTTGTTCATCTTGTCGCTGATCTCCAGCTTTGTCCTTTGTCTTGAAAAAACCGTCAGTTCAGGCCTGGACAGGCCTACGCTCACCGGATCTACCCTGCCGGGTGGTCTATCAAGAGTTGTTGATCCAGGAATTTCCTTTCCAACCAACAGGGAAAGCATCTGCACATATGCTGACCTTGAATAGGACAGCTCCCTGAGCTGCTGCCCTGCTTCAAGAATCTCAACCTCGATCTCATCCAAATCCGATTGATAAGCCACTCCGCTTTCTTTCCCCGCAACAACCCTTTCCTTATTCTTATTTAGGTTCTCGATTAGCAATTCCATTTGCTTGATCCTCTCCTGGATCAATAGAATCCCAAAATAGATCTCGTTCACACGGTTCTCAAGGTCATGAAATCTCACCTCTAATTCTGCTCTAGAGATGTCATGGTCAACCTCGGTAAGCTTCTTCACATTTTTGGTCCTTCCCCCGTCCCAGATCACTTGTCTTAGCTGTACCACACTTATCAGTTTACCCTCTAAGCTGGAACTCCCTTCGCTCTGGGGGTTGAACGATGGAAAACCCTCGATCACCCCACCTATCAATGTGATGTCCAATTGAGGCAGATAAGCCTTGTTTGCATTTGAAAGACTAAAATCCTCTGAGAGATCCAGTAACTCGTACTGACTGATCAGTGGATAGTTTTCCCTGGCCCAGGATTGGCAGTTCTCCAGATTGACCTGTTCCTGAGCTACTCCAATATTCGGAGTTATAACGGGCAGAATTATCAAGAGGAAGGTAAAGCCCGGTCTTTTTAGAATCGATCCTAAAATCTCCATAATCGAATAATTAATTGTTCATGAAGGAGCAAGCATGGCATTTCCTTCGAGTATTGCTTTCATAGCTCTGGGAATCAAAATCCTTCTTTCATCCATAAGTGCTTTGAATTGCTTTTCATCCATTCCCCATACTCCCGAAAGCAAGGGCTTGGTTATGAAAGGGAAGACTGTCATTCCCAATAGATTTATCAGAAAGTGCAATGGGTTGGCCATTTTCCTTCCGGTTTTATCGCCGAATTCCATAAGCTGTTTCACAAAATGAGAGCCTAGGATGGCCTCCCTCAATCCCACCTGTTCGATCAGGTAGGAAGGATCATTTCTGACTTCACTAAGGATGAATACAGGAATATTGGGCTCCCTTTGTAGGAGGTCTATATAATTCTCAACCAGGATCTCAACCTTTTGCTGAATGCTGGTGTCCTGATCATTGAGGTAATGTTTAATCGATTGAATGAAGCCCTGCACGGTCTCCAACATGATGATCTCAAATAGCTTTTTCTTCCCCCGGAAATAGTAATTGAGCAGTGCGAGGTTCATCCCCGCTTCTCTGGCAATATCTCTGGTTGTGGTTCCGGCAAATCCTTTTTGGTGAAACACCCTGCGGGCAGCCTCCTTGATCTTTTCTTCCGTAGAAAACTGATTTGAGGCTTTGGTAGATTCCTTGCTGGGCTCGGTCATGATCACAAGGATAGTTCAATCATTTGATTAAATCAAATGATTAAGATCTGATGTATCTCATAATCAGCTATATCTATGATTTGAACCGTAAATTGCTTTGTGAGATCACTCATTTAGGCAGTCTAAAAACGTAATGGGGTAATTACCCATGGCCCAAAGCACTGTGAAATTGAATAACCAGTTAAACAAATATTACTTTAGAAAGAGCAAAATTTTGAATGGCCTTTTCTGGCTGGGTTACCTCTCCATTGCTATAATTTCC
>JANQSY010000075.1 GCA_028279065.1 Cytophagales bacterium | reverse complement strand
CTTGTCAACCACGTTCTGGTTGGGGCTCATTTTGATCGGAATAACCGTATTTGTTCATGGTATAAGATCAAAGGCCTCAATAACCCAATTCTTTGTGGGATTCGGAATTGCTGGGGTATACATTATTGGGCTCGCAAGGATGGGAGTGACTGAGGAACGCTCACACATTATTGAATACAGCGTTCTCGCGATCTTTATGTTGGAGCTGCTAAAGGAAAGGAATACCTCGGGTTTTAAAGGTTTGTCCATTCCTGTGGCAGCTATTCTGTTGACCCTGGGGGTAAGTATCATTGATGAAGGCATCCAATTCCTGGTTCCAGATCGTGTATTCGATCCTTTTGACCTTCTATTTAATACCATAGCTACTGTGGGAGCAGTCGCCTCAAGCCTCATCCTTTCCTGGGTGCGGGATAAAACCATAAAGAAAGGTTAGTGCGGTATCCGATTTCTGAATTTTGGGTATTTTGAAAATTGAATTTTCTATGGAATCCAAATTCAGCTTAAAGATCCTGCTACTCCTACTCGCTTCCATGCAAGCCCTTTGTCAGGGGACATTTACAAGGATCCCCGAGGATAGGAACAAGGTCATCCTGATAGAAAAACTTGGCGAAGATGAATACCAGCACCTAATCGAGATGAGCCAGGATGATTTTGACCAGGGTCCTGATGGTTGGAGAAAATATTCTGAAGATTACTCCATCGTAAGGTACCTGATCGCCGAATACATGGAGATCAACAAGCTTCCGGAATATGAAACCACCATGTTGACCTGGCATCTTGGACAGATCCATGCCATCCATGGGAATTACCAAGAGGCCGTCGTTGAGATGGAGAAATGCATTAGCAATAAAATGGGAACAGGTTGGAATGCCTATGCAAGGGGAACTATTGCCTTTCTACAGAAGGACAGGAAAGAACTTCAGGAAAACCTATGGATACTTGAAGCTCAATACAATCAGGTCAATATTGAATTCCTGGACAAATTCATGAAGTATTTCGACAGCACCTATGCCTTCGCATATTTCGCGCCTGAATAGTTGACTGAAAAGGCTGAGGTCTAATTCCGAGGATTAGAAATAATTCCTGAATCGCTGGGTATTAATATTTTTGCGCCCTGAATCCCCTTCCCCATTCGACAGAATCATACAATAGAATTCCTCTCAAAACTGGATCGAAAGCTATCTCCGAACATATTGGGTTTGATCCTCCTGGTCTTAGGCATTCTCATAAGCTTTGCCACCTACCAGGGATATGGCCTTGGCTGGGACGAACATGCCATGAGAAGGATCGGGAAATTGAACCGGGATTATATTTTCAATGCCGACTCCACGCTTCTTTCAGTAAATCCTAAAGACTATGGGCCGGTATTCGAACTGACCCTTATCTTCATTGAGGACTTGATGAAGATCGAATCAATGCGGGATATCTTCCTAATGCGTCACCTGGTTACCCACCTATTCTTCCTGATCGGTGCATGGTTTCTTTACAGGTTGGTCTACCTGATTTATGAAAACAAGTGGCTCGCAGCCATCGCCTTCCTGATGCTGCTCCTTCATCCTCGGATCTACGGACAATCCTTTGTAAACTCCAAAGACATCCCCTTCATGGTCTTCCTTGCCATCAGTTTTTATTACGCAGCCCTGGCACTCCGTAGACTGAAATGGACGAATTTTCTATACCTGGGGATAGCCTTGGGACTCACTCTGAGTATCCGGATCATGGCCGTTTTGCCCTTAATAATGGTCCTCGCATTCCTGATCATCGATATCCCTATAAATAAGAAGCCCTTGCGCTCACTAGTCCTTGGATCGGTCTTGTTGGTTTCATTGGTACTGATAGTGTACAGCGCCTGGCCTTACCTCTGGACCAACCCGGTCGAGAACTTCACCACTGCTTTTAAGAACATGTCAAAATTTCGGTGGAAATGGGAGATCCTTTTCAAGGGTGACGTCATTTTGTCCACGGATCTGCCTTGGGATTATATCCCGCATTGGTTTTTGATATCAACACCGATCTGGTTCATCGTCCTGGGGGTTGTTGGAATCGGGGTGCTAATTTTTAAGATCATAAAAAGACCAGAGAACGCCATTGGGGACTACAGAGTAAGCTTGGACCTATTCTTTTTTCTGAATTTCATTGGGCCAATAGTTGCTGTCATTTTGTTTGGTTCGGTTCTATATGACGATTGGCGGCACCTGTATTTTATCTATCCCGCCTTTGTCCTCTTGGGGATATCCGGATTAAAATTCCTCATTGACCAGGCTCCAGGCAGGCTTATCTATGGAATAAGTGCTGCCGCTTTTCTTCACATCGGAATATTAATGGTCATAGCCTACCCTTATCAATTGTGTTATTTTAATTCAGTGACCAATATTCTGGTAAAAGGTGAAATGAATAAAAGGTATGACCTGGATTATTGGGGCACTTCATTCAAGGAGGCTTTTGAAACCATCCTGGTAAATGAAGGCGGGCAGAACATTCCGATTGCTGTCGGTTCTGCCTCTGGCAGAAAGAACCTTTGGATGCTGGAGGATTATCAATCCAAAAGGATAAGCATAGTATCAAGGGACAAGGCAAAGTACTTCATCACCACTTTCAGATGGAATTGGGCAGAGCAGGATCGATTCAAAGGAATGGAATTTGCTTCGATCAAAGCCGGAAGCAATACAATTTGCCAGACCTTTAAGCTTAAATAGCTTAGGAAATACAAGGAAACGTTAAGGGGAAACCATAAGCTCCTTAAATCCGAAAAACAACGAGTCCCCGGATAAATTCGTCAAGTAACCCACCTGGACTTATGTCTTTGCCTATTTCGCTCCTGAATAATGGAATAAGGAGTTCGAAGAACCTTTATGCCGCGTTTAGAGTTTTGTCGACCGCCTTTGCTGTATCCAAGACCATTTTCGCAAATGGAATGGGTTCCCAATTGAACACCCTTTTGGTTTCCTTGATATCACCCTTATAGGTGTTTCCAACGAAAGGCATCATGCCTTTCATTTCATTGTTAAACTTTGCCAGAAGTTTAACCAAAAAATTAGGCATCAAACCGGTGCCAACCTTTTCGTACCCATTGGCATTAAGATGAGAGCTGATTTCCTGAAATGAATGGGTGGATTCGCTGGCAACGATGAATCTTTTTCCGCTTGCCTGTTCGTTTTCCAATGCCATTACATGGATCTTCGCCACATCCCTAACATCAGACATGTTGATGCTTGAATGGATCATTCTGGGTAATTCACCTGTGATCATACGCTTAAACAATGACATGGACTCACCTGAAAGGTCATTGGAAAGTGAAGGTCCATAAATCGGGCCTGGGTGAATAGTTACCAGGTCCAACCCTCCGTCTTTTGCAAATTTCCAGGCCGCCTGCTCCGCAAGGGTTTTGCTTTTCAGGTAAGCGGTCATATTCTTGGCCTCAACATTGGTCCAGCTGTTTTCATCAATATGCTCGTCCCCGGTGAGATCCCCTAACATAGCCACCATGGAAGAGGTCAGAACCACCCTTTTTATTCCTGCTTTGTGCGCAGCTTCTAAGGCCCTGATGGTTCCTTCAACTGCTGGTTTGATCAATTCGTTTTCATCCTTTGGGACTTTCGATATAAACGGAGAAGCGACATGCATCACAAAATCGCAACCGGCTACGGCCTGATCCCAACCGGAATCATCCAACAGATTCAATTCACAGAATTCCAGGTTTTCGGTGGTATCCACGTGTTCCTTTAAGTTATTTAAAATAGAATCTGACTTTGACAAACTTCTTAATGACCCTTTCACCGCATAGCCGTTGTTCAATAGTTCAACCGCACAATGCTGGCCTAGATACCCCGAAATACCCGTTAACAATACCTTTTTCATGATCTATTTACTTGCATTTTGCAAGCAAATATAATGCAATACTTTTGTTTTGCAAGTGAATATCTCGAGATTTGATAAAATTCTTATTGTGCTTTCTTGCCCTTCGGAACCGTGGCATTCCTTACCACTCATATCCTGATGAAACCTTTCGATAAACAAGCTGCGACATCTTAAACATTGTGGACAGGGATTTTCTAAATTGACGAAAAAACCTAGCCATGCTAAACAACAGCCAAGTATTCAGTTCCTTTTCGACCAATGATATTGAAAAGACCAAAGATTTTTACTCCAATGTCCTGCGATTACAGGTTTCGAGTGGTTTGGTGGGAATGCCGGAGATTCAGTTTCCCAGTGGCCAAAGGGTAGGATTTTATTCAAAGGAAAATCATCAGCCAGCCAGCTTCACGGTCTTAAATTTTCTTGTGGAAGATCTGGTGACGGTTGTGGATGCACTCATAGAAAAAGGAGTCAAAATGGAATTCTATGAAGGCTTCAACCAGGATGAAAAGGGAATAGCAAGAGTTGATGGCAGTCCAAGCGCGGCGTGGTTTAAGGATCCGGGCGGCAATATTCTCGGAGTCTTCGAAAAATGATAATGGAAGAAATTTCTCAATCAACAGTTGACTTAGCCAGTCAGATGTTCCTGGAGCTTTGGCCCGAATCCAATTTGCAGGAGGAACGAGAAAACTGCCAAAGGATCCTTGACTCTGGATCAGAAGAGATCTTTATCGGCTTTGAAAACTCCTCCCCGATTGGTTTTATCTATCTCAGCATTCGAAATGACTATGTAGAAGGAAGCAATAGTAGCCCGGTGGCCTACATTGAAGGAATTCTTGTCCGTGAGGAACATCGCAACAAGGGATTTGCGAGGCAATTGACAAAAAAAGCTGAAGCTTGGGGAAGGAAAAGGGGGCTTTCGGAACTTGGCTCAGATGCTGAGATCAAGAACAAGTCATCGGTTGAATTTCATAAGAAAGTCGGCTTTCTGGAGGTCAACAGAGTTGTATGTTTTTTAAAGAAAATTTAGAAGTTGAAGAAAACCATCATATGCATTTTGACCTTCGTTCTTGTTCAAACCCAGCTTTGGGCCCAACAGGTAGAGTCTTATTCCATTGAACTCGAATTCTTTCCTGAAGATGCTCAAATGTGGGGTTACAAGGTTGCAAGCCAAAACTTTGTTCGTGGTAATGCGACATGCAAGTTGTCTGAGCCCCTTAATGCCAAAACCCATTTTTTTCTCCATGGAGAGTTGAAGATCGATTCCATAAGCTCCGATTACGGGCTTCTGGATTATGAATCCGGAAAAGAATACTATGAGGACGATTATTCACTGATAGGAAGAAAAACAATCTTCAATTTGCCAGAGAGCCAAGAGATCAATGAGGTCAGGATCTATTATTCCGGTTTTCTGAGTGCCTCAAGGTCCCGAAGTTTATCGGACTACATGAGAGCTGATGAAAGGGAGGGTGTGTTTCTGCGGTCTTACTGGTACTCCATCTGGTTCCCATTGTTTCCGGACGAGGAAGGAGATAGCTATTCCTCAGACTTCAGGTCCGTTCGGGTAACCACACCTGAGAAATTCTTAACCATCGTAGGCGGTGAAATGACCAAGGAAACAGTGGAAAACAGCCTTAGGACCACCGAATGGTCCCTGGGGAAAGCGGATATTTCAAGCCTTCAGATCACTTCCAGGCCCTTTTCTGTGTTGACTAATGAGGAGCAACTCATTTATTATGTTGGTGATCAAAATAAAGCACGGGGTATACTTGATTTCTGTTCATCCCTTGAAAAGGTTTACCAGGAAGATTTCCGAAAACCGGATCAAAAGGGGCAACTGTACATAGTTGAAATGCCGGAATATGGAGATATTGCTTCGGGCAACATGATCGGGATCTCGGAAAAGGTATTCAATGATTTTGAAAACGATGATTACTCCAAAAGAACCATTGCCCATGAGATGGTTCACCCATACGTTCAAATACCCCTGGAACGAAATAATGAATTCTATGCACTGGTCATAGAAGGTTTTCCAAGCTTCTTTCACTTGTATGCGATGAGCAAGGTCGCCGATCTAAAGGGGTTCGACATAAGAGCCTTAATGCTGAACACGGAAGCTTCCTATATGAAGAAAAAGGAATCAGGCTTGGACCGAAGGGGCAATCCATTGCCTGAGGAAAAGCCAATATTGGAGATAAGTGCAGAGGAGATCGGAAATTATAAGGACAGATTCATACTGAGCGACAGGGTGAAGCTCTTCCTCTACCATTTGTGGATCAGAATGGGAGATAAAAGATTTCAGGTTTTTCTCAGGGAGCTTTTCGATCTGGATTCATTGGATTATTCCAAATTGGAATCTCTGGTTGAAACCAAAATTCCAGGATTCGAAAAGGATCTGAACACCTGGTTAAGAACAAACGATTACCCTGAAAATTTTAGAATAAAGAAATAGTCATTGGATAACATAGATTATTTCCTGAGCCAGCCGGAACCACAGAAAAGCTTTTTTTTGGCCTTGAGGGAGATCATTCTGGACATTGATCCGGACCTGAAACCCACAGTGAAATACAAAATGCCCTGTTTCACCTATAAAAACAATCATTTCTGTTACTTATGGATGGATAAAAAGACCCATGAGCCCTATATCCTTTTTGTAGATGGAAATCTTATTGAGCACTCTAAACTGGAAAAAGGAGACCGAAGCAGAATGAAGGTCTTCAGGATGAAAGCTGAAGAGGATATCCCAATAAAAACAGTAAGAGAACTTATTCAAAAGGGAATAGAACTAAGAAATCAGGACTAAGTGCCTTAGCGGCCCTTCAACACCCTACGGATGCCGTATCCACTTGCAATCGCAAGAACGATACCTGTACCAAAAACCAAAGCAAAAGCACTAAGAAAATTGACAACAGTTCCCCTCTCGAACCAAATCGGGAGATTCTCAGCAAGTATTGCCATCAATCCGGTCAACACCCAGGAAATCCAGCAGAACAAGACCCACCATTTGCCGCCTATTTCTGCTTTTCTAAGGACCAGGAACTGAAGGACCCCTGTAAGAAGTCCCCCAAGGATAATGCTTCCTTGCAGCGTAAACCTTGGGAAACTCTCCATAACCTTATCTCCATGTTCGAACACAAAAAAACCCAATCCGAGGCCAACAATGTTTGCCCACATCCAACTCAAGCCGATGGAAGTATGCCTGCGTAAGAAGCGCTGTTGCATATAACCTACTCCCAGGCCAATTCCTAACCCCACAAAGGATTGCTGATCTCCCTGCTGAAAGGTTTCGAATGCCAGGGCAAATGCAATAACAGCAATAAAGCCGATCAACCAGCCGTAAAACGTTCCAAGGACCCATTGTTGAAAATGTGCAGGTTTAAAATCCATTAGAATTTCGGTTTCGGGACCCATCCCAAGAATTCCAAATTAAGAATAGGTGTAACTATTCGCATAATCCGACTATCGGGCGAGGGCAATATTGTAATAAAGACAAATACTGTGTAGCTTCTATATAAATACCTTAATCATGACATTATTCAGACAAATTCTCTTTTTGTGGGTGGCTGTTTTTGCCCTTTACCAACCCGCAGTTTGCCAACAGTATTTAAGCTATCAAAAGGGATTTACGCTGGGGGGCCCAGCTTTCGAAACATCCGGGGCAACCACAGAAGATACTCAGGGAAATATTTATGTAGCCGGGGGATTTTCAGACTCCATGGATGCCGATCCGGGAGTTCAGGAACAATGGCTGAAAACATTTTCCGGATATAGCGGATATATTCTGAAGCTTAATCCTCAGGGTCAGTTGGAGTGGGCATATGGGGTAGCGGTTTATTGCGCTGACCTGCAATTGAATTCCAACGGAGATCTTCTGATCGCTGGTATTTACCGGGATTCTACTGACTTTGATCCTGGACCAGGAACCTTCAACCTGTACCACAATACAGCTCATTATGCTCACTTTCTTCTCAACCTGAGTTCGAGCGGTGGTTTCAATTGGGTAAAACATACAGGGGCAGGTTCCATTATGATTCACGAAAATTCTATGAAACTAAAGGTGGATCAGGATCAAAATATCATCCTGGCAGGAGAGCTAAACGGAAGCTATGATTTTGATCCGGGGCCAGGCGTACATAACCTGAGTTCAAGTGGAGCAACGGACTTCTTCATACAAAAATTAAACTCCAGCGGAAACCTTATCTGGGCTTATTCTTTTGGTGATGCAGCTAATGATGAGATTTATGGTTTATCTGTGGATGACCATGGAAATATTACTTGTGGGGGAAAGTTTGGAGGAATAGTTGATTTTGATCCCGGTCCAGGATGGGCACTAAAAACCGCAACAGGCAATAGCTGGGACGCATATGTTTTCAAACTTACACCAAATGGCGACCTGGATTGGGTGACTACGTTTGGAAACGAAAAATGGGCTGAGATCAGAAGCGTGGCAAGCGATAGTCTTGGAAACATCTATTTTTCAGGACAATTCAGGGATACTATTAATCTTGACCCTTCTTCCAATCAATTTATCCTTAACGGATTTAAAAAAGCAAACCTGTTAATCGCAAAACTCAGCGCACAAGGGGACTATATGTGGGCCAGGCAGTTCGGAAACGAAGAAAAGGATGAATACCTTTCCGAGGTCATTGTTGATCATGAAGGCAATCCCGTCATGATGGGTCACATCTATGTAGGGCTGGACCTCGATCCTGGTCCGGATACATTCTACCTTTCGGGCACTTCGGATATTTTCTTATTGCGCCTCACACCAACCGGGAATTTCAAAGGAGGTGCTGCTCTGGAAGGGGTAGGAACGATCCGGTTCAAGGACCTTAGAGCCGGCACTAATAATACTCTGATCCTTTCAGGAAGTTTCTGGAACCAGATCGACCTGGATCCTGGACCAGGGGATCTCAGCCATACATGCAAAGGCACAGAGGATCCTTTTACTGTTTTCCTCACACAAGCATATATTAATGACCTAATCGGAAAAGAAAGAGAAAACAGCCTGGTGGTATATCCTAATCCAAGCTCTGGTATGATACAGGTTACCTCAGATATGGAGATCTCTCAATTGGAACTGTTCGATTTAAATGGGATCAAATTGTTGGAGTCAAGGGATGAACAGCTTGATCTTGCCGGTCTTTCAAATGGCTTGTACCTTGTTAGGATAACCGATAATTCCGGAAGAAAGTATTCAAAAAAGATCCTGAAGAACTGACAAGGGCCTTTTTCGCTTTTTTGTACTTATGAATTCACCAAGTTCAGATCAAACACTTTATATCCATAAGCGAAACGAATGGCGAAGATGGCTTGCTGAAAACTTTGAAAGCAAACCTGAGATCTGGCTAGTTTATCCAAAAGTAGCAACCGGAAAACCTATTCTTCCCTATAATGATGCTGTAGAGGAAGCACTTTGTTTTGGTTGGATCGATAGCATCCGTAAAGCTTTGGATAACCACCACAGTATCCAGCGCTTTACTCCCAGACGGAAGGGTAGCGGGTTTTCCCAACCAAACATTGAACGTCTGACCTGGTTAAGAAAGGAAGGCCTTCTCCATCCAAGCGTGAAAGATGTGGTGGACGAAGTTCTGTCAAGGCCCTTTCAATTCCCGGAAGACATAATTGATTTGATCAAGGAAGATCCAGTTGCATGGGAGAATTACAAGGGATTTTCCCCTGGTTATCAAAGGATCCGGATAGCATTCATCGATTATGCAAGGAAAAGACCGGATGAGTTTGAAAAGAGGTTAAAGAACTTCTTGGAAAAAACACGGAAAAATGAGCTGATCAAGGGTTTTGGAGGGATCGAAAAGTATTACTGAAAAAAATTTCTCGATTTATGTAGGAGACTACATAGTTTTTTCTACATTTGTGTAGTCAACTACATAAATATGGCTAAAGACTTTCTTTCATCACTGGGATA
This sequence comes from Cytophagales bacterium, assembly GCA_028279065.1. Lineage (GTDB taxonomy): Bacteria > Bacteroidota > Bacteroidia > Cytophagales > CCMP332 > JANQHS01. Next base: position 19,185 of record JANQSY010000075.1, on the reverse strand, counting down.
CATAGGATTTGCCACCAGGCTTAAAAGGCTTAGTGATGCCATGATGCACGATGGAAAAAGGCTCTATAACGAGCTGGATTTTGACATCGAACCGAACTGGTATGTAGTCTTCGAATTGCTGAAGACCAAGGGACCTATGACCGTGACCGAAATTGCGGAACATATCCAGATGGCCCACCCTTCTGTGATCGCCATTACCAATAAGATGATGGGAAACGGATACCTGGTATCCGAAAAGGATCCCGTAGATTCAAGGAAGAGGGTCCTTGACCTTAGCGACAGGGCGGAGAGGATGCTTCCGAAATACGAGGAGTTCTGGGATGCTGCGGTGAAGGGAGTAGAAATAGCCATGGAAGGTTTGAACGCATTAGACCAGCTTGACCAATGGGAGCGAATTTTCAAGGAAAAAGGATTTAGGGAAAGAACAAAAGAGCAACTGAAAAATCGAAAACTATGAGAACAATGGAGCAAATTAAAGTAGAGATCATCCCTTTCGAGGAGAGGTTCCTTCAGGACTTTGTGGGCCTGAATGTAGAATGGCTTGACCATTATTTTGTAGTAGAAGACGAGGACCGTACCCTGATGGGCAAGGCGAAGGAGTTGATCATCGATAAAGGCGGTGAGATCTTTTTTGCAAGGATAAATCAGCAGATCGTGGGTTGTGTGGCTATGATCAACAGAGAAGAAAAGGGTTTTGAACTTGCAAAAATGGCGGTGACACCAAATTTTCAGGGCCTTCAGATAGGACAAAAACTATTGGATGCCTGCCTTGATTTTGCAAGGGAAAAGGGCCTTGATCGGGTCTATCTTGAATCCAATACCATCATGGTACCGGCCATCAATCTTTATAGAAAGAACGGTTTTAAAGAAATGAAGGAATACCACGAGAGCCCTTATAAAAGAAGTAATATCCAAATGGAGGTTATTTTATAATGTGGGAATTTTTGGGATATGCTGCCCTGGTTGCCAGCCTCCTGGCGATCAACATGACAAGGATGAAGTCGTTTCGATGGCTTCATCTGCTGGCAAGCGGGCTTTACCTGGCCTATGGGATCAGCCTTAATGCAATGCCCATAATGGTAGGGGCTACACTTTTCATGGGACTACACCTTTTCCACTTGGGAAGAATCTACAGGCCTATTCTTAGGGAGAGATCAAGATCGAAGTATAATCCCAGTTGACTGTCGAAAGAGAAATAGCGATAGAAGAATACTCCGATGAGTTCCAGGGAGAGTTCGAACGGATTTGGGTTAACTGGCTGGAGAATGACATGGGGATCAAGGCCCAGCTGGAGGATCTTGAGGAGGTCAGTGATCCAGGGAAGAATTATATCTCAAAGGGCGGAATGGCATTCTATGCTATGGAAGGAGGAGAATGTCTTGGTGTGGTTGCTGTAAAGAGATTGAATGACTGGGATTTTGAATTCGCTAAACTGGCGGTAAAAAAAGAAGCTCAAGGCTCTGGCCTTGGAAAAAGGTTGGTTCAGTCCTGCATAGACTTTTGTAAGCAAGTCGGAGGGGATTACCTCTACCTGCAAAGCTTCAACAGGCTGCAAAAGGCATTAAAGCTTTATGAAAAGCTGGGGTTCGAAAATTCAGATCCACCTGAAGGAATGCTGGTGGTGGATCGAACTGAGATCATAATGAGAAAAAAACTTTGAGGGCACTCGGGAGGAAAATGCAACTGTTCCCCTTTTCCCAGCGTCCTTGGTTAAATGAGATTTGAAAAAAGTTCACTTGGAGGTCAACGGTGAACACGGGAGGCTTCGGCCTCCTTTTTTTGTCCTGAGGCCCCGGCCGGAGGATCCCTAACCGCTTAAATTCAGAGATCTCATCGGTCTCCTGCGGAATCCCTCTGAGATAGTAAAAAAGGGAGATCTCTCAGGCGAAGCCGAAGAGTCCCCTGCTTTAATTAAGAGGTCTCCTCATCCCTCGGAGATAGAAAAAAGCTTGCTGCAGAGTTCTTTGATCAATTCATCCCATTATTTTCAAAACTCCATCAGGCCCATTTTCTATAGATTTACAAGGAACAAAAGGCATGATTTTGAACCAACAAACGACTTTCTCTTCCCTATTCAGACTCCTTTGGCTTTCAATTGTTCTATTTCTTTTCTTTTTAAACCTTGCCTTTTCCCAGTCATCGGATCTCAACAGGGAGGATTGGATCTATTGGCAAAAAGACAGGCCATTGAGGCATGGTGATTTCAAGGGTGAGATAGGCTCTTGCGGAGAGGAATATGTGGCCGACTCGATCAAAATGAATGCGGTTGCCTGTATGGCTATTTGGTCAGTCCTTGATATCCCTAAGTCCAGGAAAGGAGGCATATATGAGCGTTTTTATTTTGCCCCGGTAGTAAACACAAACAAGTCCTGGGCAAGATCAGGGGATACCATTGCAATTTTACAGGAACAGGTGTTTTTCAATATCAATGAACTGGCAGCCCGCTGGGCTAGAAGGGAACTTTACCTGATCAGAGAGGAGAATGACAACGCTACAGGGGCCAGCGCGATTCACTATGAAACCATAAGACAGAAAATGGATCAATTCAAAAACGGAGTATACAGGTCCTATTTTGATGCCGCCATCAGAACCCAAAACCTGGATAGCCTGAATCATTGGAATGGATTCATTATCGAGATGCTCGAGAAGGTGCAGGATTATGAGACCAGGGAGATCGAATTTGAAAGATTGGTCTCGCGCAAATCGGAAAAGGGATTTAAGAAGGCCAAGAAACTGATAGGGCCATTGTATTAGAACCACCTGGTAGGAAAAATGATTGACTCAAAACCATTCTCCTTTGCCAAAGCCATAGTTCTGGTAACAATCTTTATGCTCCAGCTAACCAGTCCTTCTTTTTCCCAAACATCTAACCAGAATACAATTGCTGAACCGGTATACACCAAGGACAGCATGCCCGCCGACCTTGACTATTCAAATGATCCCGACAGGGAAGACCTGGCCTACATCGAGCGGATAGAAAAAGAACGAAAACACCTGCTCGACGCTGTTATCAATGACGATTCCCTAGGGATCCGATACCAATACAATCAGTTGATTAAACTGGGAAATGATCATTACTTGGCCATGTATCCAATTGAGCAATGGCTCCTGGGATATTACTTCGAGGAATACGAGCATGTTGGTGATATGTTGAAAATTTTTCAAGCCAAAATCGCTCCTTCAATTCCTAGAATGGTGAAACCTGAAGAGGATTACCTTACACAAAAACTTGTGGAGTTGAGTGTTTATCATAAGTACAGGATCACTTATGATCTTCAATTGTCAGAACTCCCTGATGAGGAAAGGGATTTTCATCTTCTGTTCCTGGATTATATTCTTTCAGACATCGACGACCCTACTGTGCAGGCAAGGCTTAACGAAGGCTCAGATGAGTTCCTTAAGAATTACTACCAAAGTGATTACGAATCACTGATCAGGACCTACATCCGAAGGGTCATTGTTCCCAGTGATTTTGGTTATGGAATGGACTTTAGTGCAGGGGTTGCACTGATGAGTGGGGCCCTGAAAGAGAATTTCTCAACCATGGGATTATTCGGATTCGGATTTGACGGGGATTATAAAAGATTTGTCATGTACCTGAGGATGCACTTCATTTTCGGGCATTTATTGAAGGATATGGATTTCAATGGAACTACATGGAGGAAAGACGCCAGAACCGTTGGGGGAAATTTTGAGGCCTCCTTTGGATACAATTTGTTTGAAAATCATAGGTTCAAACTCGTTCCCTTCGGAGGCATCTCAACAACAGGGATCGATCCCACTTCCAACGATATCGAAAAATACCCCGAGTACGAAAATGTTGGCATCACCTTTTGCACCACCTTCCAATTGGGGTTGAACCTTGACCTGAAACTAGGATCGCCCAAAGAAAGATGGAATCCTTATTTCCATAAGACCATGAGGTCCTATGGTCTCCTACGCTTCAGGTACACCTTTGCTGCCCCACAATTTCAATGGAAAGTTTCCGGACTTGATGGTCATATTCATTATCTGACTTTGGGATATGGCGGTTTCCTTCGCGGATTAAAAAGGGATTATTGATAAGCTTGATCGGGTGGTTGAGACCAAGCCAGCCTTTTGGCGATCAACAGAACCCATATGAAGTCCTTTCGTTGGCTTCACCTTCTGGCAAGTAGCCTGTACCTGGCCTATGGGGTCAGTTTAAATGCCCTGCCGATCATGGTCGGTGCAACCTTGTTCATGGGTTTACACATCTACCATCTGAGGAGAATCTATTCTTCCTGATCAATTGGAGGTTGATTCGAAATAGGTGGCCTAAACCCTAGCCCTGAGGGAGTGACAAACTCATCGGGGCTTTTTTTGTGAAATACTGTCATATAAGGTCCTGAACACATAAAAGGATCCGAAAAATTGCCTAAATACAAAATCCACTTAAATTTCCTATTATAACCATATCGAAAGCCATTAACCGGGCCTGCATCCAAAGCATGAAATGAATCCAAACGGCATACCTCGCAGCTCAAATTACCTTGAACTTTTAAAAAAAGTCTTGATCGATTATGACAAAATTGACACAATGGAGCTTCACCCATTGGATATTGTAAATCCAAACTGGAAAACTTCACTACTATTTCCCCTAGATAAGTTGCTTCGAAAAAGAAATTTTTCTATCTGCAAGCTAAAACCCGTAACAAGAGAAAAGAGAATGAATGGTTTGGATTGGCCAGCCTCAGCCAAGACCATGATAGGCTACCATAGATTATCAAATATTGAGTATTGTATTAAAAAAATACAAGAAGATGAAATTGAAGGAGATCTGATTGAAACAGGGGTTTGGCGAGGTGGATCAGCCATGTTCATGAAAGCAGTATTAAATGAACTTAATATCACAAATAAGAAGGTCTGGCTTGCAGATTCCTTTAATGGAGTGCCTCATCCCAAAAAAGAGTATTCAGCCGATCAAGAAAGTCGGCTACATAAGCAAAGAATACTATCCGTTTCACGTGAAGAGGTAGAGAAAAACTTTAGATCCTTCGAATTGCTTGATGAAAACATAGAATTTCTTGAAGGGTGGTTCAGTGATACACTTTCGACAACTTCAATAAAAAAGCTTTGTTTGTTAAGGCTGGACGGTGACCTCTACGAGTCTACTTACCTTGCCTTGAAAAATTTGTACCCTAAACTTAGCAAGGGAGGATTTGTAATCATTGATGATCACAATGCATTTCAGTTTTGCAAAGAGGCGGTTCAGGATTTTCGCTCAACCAACAAGATAAGTGAAGAAATTATTGAAATTGATAAGGAAGCGATTTTTTGGAGAAAAGTGGATTAAGATTTGTTTACTGGTTCGCCTATTTCAACCTGGATTCACCCAGCGTTAGATATAGGGCAAAATATCCCTTGAAATTTGCAAAAGAGTACTTGGGAATAAATAGCAAACTGGTAGTCCCAGGATACTCCCCAAAAAAAATACTATCATTTATCGGAACCTATTTTTCAGCTCTATTCTATCCAAAAAAGAATTCGATAATCGTAATTCAGCGGGTAAGCTCAAATTTCATCTATTCAAACCTGCTAAAACTATTGGTGCTGGCGCGACAGAAAAAAACAGTATACGATCTTGATGACGCTGTTTATCTTACCAATGATCCAAAAACCATTCATTTTTTTGCCCGAAACTGCAATTACATTTCAGCAGGTAGTAAGAAGATCTCATACCATCTCAGCGAGCTAAACAAAAGAGTCATCCACATCACTTCTCCTACTCCGGATTTCGGAATTGTCAAAAATTTAAGAAACAAAGAGTTTACTATTGGCTGGATCGGAATTTACAGCCCGGGCCATCGGAAAAGTTTGTTTAAATATGTTTTTCCGGCATTGAAAAAACTAGAATTCAATTGCAGAGTGGTTTTGATCGGAATAAAGGACCGATCCGATCGTGAAGAAATAATAGGTTATCTAAAAAACAAACCCAATATCAGATTAATGATCCCGAAGGACATTGATTGGAAGAACGAAATAGAAATCCAAAATAGGATAAGCGAATTTGATGTGGGAGTTGCGACATTATTAAACGAAGAAGCACAGTTGGCTAAATCAGGGATCAAGGTAAAGCAATATATGAACAATGGAATACCTGTGATTTGTAATAACTTACCAGAAAATAATAACTATGTTTTGGACAAATACAACGGATACCTTTGTGATTCATCAATAGAATTTTCCCAAAGGATCACCGAAATAAGGGAAATGAGTGATGAGGAATATTGGGAAATTTCAAAAAATGCAAGAAACTCCATACAAAATTTTAGCCATCAAAAATTTTTCATCGAATTCAAAAGATTATTAAGTGGAGCCCATAGCTCATATTAGTGTTTTTTTGGCCAAAGAATTTATACCAATATTGTCTGACAAAATGAAAAACCAATTTCCTAACTATTAAAAGATCATTTCAAAATAAATACCGGCTCTAACACAATTTTCCTTATAAGTGAACAAATTGAAGGCTCTACTAATACCAACCACGATCGTTACGGCTTCCCTGCTCACCTGCCAGCCTCCTCGATCCATCTCTGATACTGGCAAGGATGACATAACATATCAAGAGACCATAGGTCCTATCATAAAAAACTATTGTATCTCTTGTCATTCGGGAAACGATCCCAGTGGAGGATTCTCACTTACATCTTACAAAAACGTAAGGTTCCAAACTGAAGAGGGCCGATTATTAAGCCGGATCAACGATAAAATGGATCCAATGCCCCAGAGTGGGTTAATGCCAAAAGAAAAAAGGCTAGCAATTGAACTCTGGGCAAAAAATGGATTCCCTCTAGGTTCAGAAAAAAAAGATGAGACTTCATGGCTTATGGATAAAAAACCAGATTCAGTTCTTAATTCAACCATGCGGCCTATTGAAATAGATGAAGATGTGTTAATCTTCTTCGATCTGATGCAAGGCCATTGGGTCGGAAATATTCAAATCATGGGACAGAAATACAATTGGTTTGCATTTGACTATCGCCCAATTTCTTCTTCCCATATTCATGGAATATTCGAGGGTGGAACAATGGGTAATCTGTTTACCTCTTTCTTTATCGCCAAGTTCGAGGGAAAGACCACAATCATGGCAAGGAATGGGGGAATACTTAATGGCATATACAGGACCAGCTATTTCGTCCTTGATCAGGTCGAACTTTCCGAGCACAGTAAGTATTTCCGGCTCGTAGATGCCTATGGCGGAAAAGAAATTATGTGGATGGAATTGGAATTCGTCAAAGATGAACTAAAATTCAATTCTTATACGAGCCGGTTTGGGTTGAACGGAAAACCTACCTTGCATATGAAGTTTGCTGCAACCAGAAAACATGCTGAGGTCTCAGGTAGGGCAGCAAGCATACTCAACTATCCAAGCAGGGAGATCGCTGTGGACTTCTCCAAAGGATTGCCCTATCCCAATTGGGGTGAAGAGTACGCTGTTGTTACTTCAGCGAGCTATATTTATTCAGACCGTGGCGAAGATCTGCAGACCTTGGCCGATCTGTCAGGAGACCCCTATTCGATCAAGGACATTCCATATTTGTCAAAACTGAGAGTGCAATTAGAGTCCAACGAAAAAATAAAGAACGCAAAACTCCTCCTTTACCTGTCTCTGGAACCTCTTACAGACGATCAGGGAAAGATCATTATGGAATATGGGCATGTGAATCAAAAGCTCTTCGATGGGATTCTATCCTTTCCTGAGCTCACCTCCAATGAAACCCAATTCACCTTTACGTATTTGCACCCTGGGAATTACTACTTAACGATAGTGGCAGATGTGAATGGAGATGGATTCGTTTCAGAAGGAGACCTTTCCAGCAAAAGCCGTTTTGTCAGAGTCGACCCTGAATCCATTCAATCGATCAAGGTTGAAAATATCTTAATTCAGAATTGATCAGGAAGAACAATCCACAACTCTTAACTCTTAACTCTTAACTCTTAACTCTTAACTCTTAAAAAATGTACGATCTCCCCTACCACAAAGAATCCAATCCCGAAGTGATTCGCGAATTCATCGAAAAACATCCATTTGCTTTCCTAAGTGGTTGCAATGCTGAGAACCAACCCGTGGCCACCCAGGTACCTGCATTCTATGAAGAAAGGGAAGGTGGGAAATATTTGAGCGGTCACATCATGAAGGGGACGGATCACCACAAGGCATTCGATCAGAACGACCAGGTCTTGGTGGTCTTATCCGGACCTCATTCCTACGTCAGCGGCAGCTGGTACAGCGATCCTCACATCCCTTCAACCTGGAACTACATGTGTGTGCATTGCAAGGGAAAGATCCGTTTTCTGGATGGCGAGGCAATTGCGGATATGCTAAGAAAGACCTCTATGCATTTCGAGGACAATAACCCGGACTCCCCAACTGTCTACGATCACATCCCTGAGCGCTATAAGGAGATGGCCATGAAATCCATAGTTGCCTTCGAGATCAAGGTAGAAGAGATCAATACGGTTTTCAAACTGAGCCAGGATCGGGACGAACAAAGCTTTAAGAACATCATTGCAAAACTCAGGGAACAAGGGGATAATGGAAGGGAATTGGCAATGGAAATGGAAAAAAGGGCAGGGCAACTTTTCCGATAGTAGAGATAGTATTCATGAGGACCGGCCATTAAAAAACAGGGAACTAAGTGCCGGTAAGCCATTAGTTTTACCCTTCAATCTATTAAAAGTGTCTACCGATTCTGATCAGGACCACCCATGACATACCCTTGTCATCAGCCCATTTGACCTTTGCATCAACACCAACAAAAAACAAAGTCGAATGGAAATTTTCAACATCATCGTTTTAGTGCTTTCCGGCTTTTTGCTGACCATGGTTGGCACCAGCCGTTTGTTCAACACGATCAGGACCTATGCAAAGAATTCAGGGATCGACTTGCCAAAAGAGAAGGACATCCTCAATGAAACGCGGGCGTAAGCGGAGTTATGCTCAGTGCCGGTGTCATCATACCGCCTGGGATCTTTTTGTGTCTCTGACCACTTTGTCTTTTTCGCTGCAAGCTTGATCCTTTTGGGTTTTGCTTTGGGAAGGATACTCAGTATGGGAATGGACGGAAAGCCCAACAAACAGATCGTCAGCGGCCTGGTCTTCTAATTGACCCTTGGGTGCGAGCCTGTTTTGCCTGATCGCCTAGGTATACCTACCGGTCCCGAGGAACATGGATAGACAATCAATCAGCAATTGGTCCCTAGCTGACAGTAAGTCTTTCAGAATACCCCCATCTAGCAAAAAAATTAAAAATGCTTTCGCTAAAAGAATACGAAGATCAATTCAAGGCCATCATCGATGGGGAGAACCGGCACTCTCCCTATGATTCCGAGGATTATGTAGACTATGTGAAGTTGAACAGTTCAAGGATCAGGAGATGGACCATACGCGGCGAGATCCTTCCCGAACTGGAATCCAGGATCAAAAAGATCTCTGAATCCCAGATATGGATCCTGATCACCGAACCCTGGTGCGGGGATGCGGCCCAAAGCCAGCCTTTCATTGTAAAGCTGGCCGAACTCAATCCAAATATCGAGTTGGTGATCCAAAACCGCGATTCACCCGAAAGCGAGATCGAAAAATATCTCACCGATGGCAGTAGGTCAATTCCCAGATTGATCATCAGGGATGCCAAAGGAAAGGATTTGTTCGATTGGGGCCCCAGACCCAGAGAGGCGCAGGAAATGGTCATGCGACATAAGCTACAACCTGAGGTGAGCTCAGAGAAAAAGCAACTGGACCTGCATACCTGGTATGTCCGGGATGCTGGCCAAAGCCTTCAACTTGAATTGCTTCGGTTGATAAAAGACCAAGGTTAGGCCCATAAAAACTCATAAATAACGGCTTATTCCGGGTTTCGTACTTTGGTCAGCAGAAGTCAAAGGAAAATCACCGCTATAATACCATGGAATTGATCAAATATACCACCGAATGGGTCAGAGGAGAGGTCTTCCAAGGCAAGATCATGATCCTTGCAGGCGCCCTTCTCCTTTTGGCAGGGATATCGATCTTTAAAGGGAACAATGAATTGATGAGGGGAATGCTTATTCCCTTGGGGATCATGGTCTTGATCCTTATTGGCTATGGGATAATGCAGAATACCGTAAGGCCTAATCATCTAAGATCGGTCACCGAAAGAGTAAAAGATGATCCAAAGCAGGTGCTTGAACAGGAGCTTAATAAATCCAGGAAAGACCACCGTACTTATTCAGCGGTTCAGGTAGTATGGCCGCTTTGCATCGTTGTTATAATCGGGCTTTATTTTTTTGTTTCCCAACCCTATTACAAAGGCCTGACCATAGGCCTGATCGGTCTTTTCTTATTCCTTCTGATCCTGGATTCTACTCTGCATGATCGCTTGGAGATTTATCTGAAAGGACTGGAAAGCTTAGCAAGAGTTTGACCTCTTGCCAAAGGTTAAAGACAGGATTCCAATTTTGAATGCAACTTTGTCGGGCTCGGATGGTCATTTAGAGGGAACCAAAAAATGAACGATTGGATATGAAGGTCAAATTCAATTCAGACAGGATCATAGCTGTCTCCGCTATCATGATCAGTTTGATGACCCTGTTCATATTCTTGTATCAGACCAATGTGGTGGAGGAACAAAGCAGGCTCTCGGTAAGGCCAAGGTTGACCTTTAATAAGAACATTACCAGGTCTACCACCCTACGGGATTCCTCCAGTTCCACTGAGGTCAATTTATCATTGATATTGAGGAACAATGGGCTGGGGCCAGCGATCGTTGAGTCCAGCAGTATCGACTACCGGGGTAAGTCCTACGAGATCGGATCTTTTTTTCAGGAGGTCTTCCCGGAACTCGCCAATTATGGTTACTTCCAAATGATCACCGAACTAACGGAAGGAGAGGCCATCCCGGCATCGGAAGCAACGGAGATCTTCTCCTATCGATATAATGAAAAGGACCAGGAATTGATCGATCAATACCTGGGCATATCAAAGTCTTTTGACCTTCCCTTTGATGTTTTGATCGTTTATTCCTCCATGTATGAAGAAAAATGGAAGGTCAGATCAAACACCCAGGGACATCCGGAAAAGATCGATTGAGAATACCCGCCCTATTTCAAACCTTTCTACTTCCCTTTTCCAACCCATCTGAATAGAAACCGCACAAGTTAAGCCGGTCCTTTGAACCAGGTCTAAATAATGGTTCGTGGATATCTCTAAAAGCTCTAACAAGCAGATCTTATGTTTTTTGCTATTAACCTTTCTCTTGAGCAGTCTATTCTGGTTTCTGATTGAAAGGTCCGGGAATTATTATCTCTACATGACGGGCTTGATGTGGTGTCCGGGAATGGCTGGGATCATTTGCCTAAGGTTTTTCAAGGAACCAGTGGGAAACATTGGCTTTAACTGGAACAAGACATCCATTAATCTACTCTCCTTTCTCTTTCCCCTTTTGTACATGGGAATCGCCTATGGCTTGATCTGGAGTCTGGGTCTAGCGAGAGTCGACTATGAATTTATCGGGTCGATCACTGATAAGATGGGCATGGAACAGGGATTCCTGGGACTCCCAATGTATTTGATTACCCTGGCCTTGTTTGGAATGGGTAATTACCTTTTTGCTGCAACGGGAGAAGAGCTTGGTTGGCGTGGTTACCTGCTAAAAAAGCTGTTGGTAAACAATGGTCGGATCAGGTCTTCACTCATCGTTGGTATCATCTGGGCAGTATGGCACTTCCCCTTGTTTCATGTGGTGGGGTTGGAATTTAACCTCGCAAACTGGTTTCTCCTTTCCAATTTCTTCGGAATGGTGATCGGACTGAGCTTTATCTATACCTGGTTTTACCTGAGATCACAGAATATCTGGACAAGCGCTCTTCTCCACACCTCCCACAACATGTTCCTGCAAAGATTTTTCACAGCCTTGACGCTTGAGGACGAAAACTCATACCTATATACCGATGAGACCGGAGTTATGCTGATGTTGGTCACAGTCTCATTTGGCATAATTATGATTGCCAGGAGGAAAATGCAGGGCAAGCATCAGTAGCCAAAAAGCTCCTCCGGAGTCAATTCGACCACCTTTCCAAACCTGGACAAAGCTTCAAGATCTACCCTTTCCTTACTGCCCAGAATTGCAAAACGGTATCCATTGTTCTTAACTGCTTCTTGGTAGAATCTTTCGAGATCATCAATTTCAAGGCTCAATACCTTGTTATACTTCTCTTGCGAGATATCATTCTCAAAGCCTTTCATTTTGTTGCTCCGGTAAGACCAGAAGAGTCCTGACTTAATTACGCGTGAGGTCTCATACCTCTTTTTCAAATCTTCCTTCACTACAGCAAACCTTGCCCTGTCTCCCGGAAGCTTTTCCACAGACTGTGCCATCACCTCCATGACCTCTTCGGTCTTATCGGCCTGGGTGGATGCATAGAGCTGGAAATAGTCATATTCTGAAGGGGTCGCAGCATCCGCATAATAAGCGTACGTGGAATACGCGAGGGAGCGCTTTTCCCGGACCTCCATGTTTATGGCATTTCCCATATAGAAATACAACAGGTTGGAATATGGCAGGTTATTTCGATTGAATTTAGGCCCCCGACTTATCAGGTAAACCTCTGATTGGATCAGATCATAATCGGTAAAGTATATGACCGGAGTGGACTCAACCTTCGCGTATTGAAAAGGAACCGGAGCGGGTCTTAGATTCCCAGGGGTGACATACTCCTTTCTGAGTAAGTCCAAAGCGGCCTCCGGATTCTTTCCATAATAGAAGGCAGAATGCTCATAACTTCTAAGGGCCTTTATTACTGATACCAGATTATCGGCCTTCAGGTCCAAGAGTTGTTCCTCGGTGAACTTATCTCTCAAAGGAGAATCCTTGCCATATAGGGCATAGGACCTAAGCCCGATTTTAAGGTCTTGCTTTTTCTTTTTGCGGTCATTCCGCTTTTTGATCTCCGCTTCAATGAAGGTGCTGAAATTATCTTCTCCGATGCGCATTCCTTCAAAGAAATGATTCACAAGCTTGATCGCTTCTGCAAGGTTTTCTTCAAGTCCCCCTATTGTGATCGTTGTTCCGCGACGGTCAGCAGATGCTGTCACGGTGATTCCCAGCTTGTAATATTCTTTTCGCAGATCCTCCACAGAGTATTGGTCGGTTCCAAGAAGTGGCCATAGATCCACCGCCAAGGGCAGTTCTTTACTATGTCTGGAACCCTGATAAAAGACCAAATGAAGTTGGAAGTCATTTCCGGTCTTGTTCTTCACCGACCCGAACTCTATCCCACTCCGAATGCTACTAAATGCAATGTCTTCCTGAAAATCCGGAAATACCGGCTCTGTTTTCTTGATCGGAATTCCTGCAATCTGCTTTCCATATTCCGAGTTCCCTCCAGGGTTCGCAAGGGCGGTGATCTTGGGCTTCTCTACATTGTAAATGTCCCTGGGCTCCCCGGTCCTTTTATAAACCACCACATAGTTCTCACCATAGAATCGATTGGCAAAGTCTACAATGTCATTCTTAGAGATCTTCTCAAGCTCCTTGGTGTAATTAACCCGATCTCCCCAGCTCTTCCCCTCAACAAAGGACTTATACATGGGTCCGGCGATGACCCATGGGCTGTTGAATTCATGATTATCCTCCATTTTAAGATCATTGACCACAGCCTGGAGGAGCCAATCTTCAAACTCGCCCTTTTTGATCTTCTCAATCTGGGCTACTAGCAAGGCTTCCAATTCCTCAAGACTCTGGCCCTGAATTGGGGAGGCGTCAAAGTATTGCACCCCATAGTCCCTCATTTTCTCGATGGAGGAATTGGCATATTTCACTTTCTGTTTGCTAACCAATTCGGTATCAAAGAGACCAGCCTGCCCGTTCGAAAGCAGCTTGCTAACAAGGGTCACATATTTCTCATCCTCCGAATGAGCCCCATCATAGCGGAATCCTATGAAGAGAGAGGGCTCACTTGGATCCCAAAGTTCAACCTTTCGGACACCATCAACTACAGCTTCCCGGTCAAACTTGGGCTGCACATAATCCCCTTTCTTTTCCAACTGACCAAAGGTCTTGTTCACCAATTTGATGGTCTCATCATAGTCTAGATCCCCGCATAGCATGAGAGCCATGTTGTCCGGCACATAATGGCGGTCAAAGTATTCCCTGATTGCAAGGATGGAAGGGTTCTTCAAGTGCTCCGGCCAGCCGATTCCCGGAACCTTATAAGGATGGGTCCTGAAGAGCTCGGTGTTCATAGCATAATACTTCTTCTTCCAGGTCTGCCCCTGAATGGAATTGTATTCCTCATAAACAGTCTCCAAAGTGCTGTGGAACGCTCTTGGAGCGAAAGAAGAAAAACGCTCTGCTTCTATAGTCAAATAGCGCTCCAGAGAATTGGAGGGCACCAGGTTATAATAGACGGTTTGATCCAGGTTGGTGATCCCATTTGAAATTGGGACACCCATGGATCTTAGCAGATCCGGGTACTCGCTGAGAAGGGAAAATTGTGAGGCCAGGTAAGAGAGGGAATCTATGCGTTGATAGATGGCTGCCCGTTCAGCTTTATCCGTCGTGGCCCCATATTCCTCGTATAGCTGAGTGACCTGATCCAGGATGCCTTTCTCTGTCTCCCAGTCCAATGCCCCGATGCGGTCATTGCCGTTGAAAAGCAGATGCTCCAGGTAATGTGCAAGTCCCGTGTTGTCAGCTGGGTCATAGGCTGATCCTGCCTTTACTACCAGTGCGGAAGCGATCCGAGGTTCATCGAAATTCTGTCCCAGATAAACTTTGAGCCCGTTGGCCAAGGAATAGACCCTGATGCCCAGCGGATCGTTCTCATAGCTTTCGTAGGAGTAGCCATTGGAATCTACATTCTGTTTCCTCCCTGGCTCGCTGCCGGAACAATTTGAAAAACCAATAAGGATCAAAAAGGCCAGGAAAAGGCCTCTCAACTTTAAGAATTCAAACATCTAGATCTTTTTACCACGAGATTAAGAAAGCCCGGGCGAAGCGAATAGAACAAATCTATCAGCTCATTGGGTTGACCACCAAACCTGGTTGTCGACCGCCCAGCTTTTGTTCAGGAATTTGCTGGGAGTTAGGCCAGTGTACTTTCGGAACTCACGGATCATATGACTTTGATCAGAATAGCTGAGGTCATATGCTATGGAGGTTAAATAGGAGGAATTCTTTAAAGCGGTAATGCTTCTTCTTAGGCGTATGAGATTGAGATATTCCTTAGGGGTCAGCCCGGTTGCATCCTTGTACAGCCTATAAAGTGAAATGTAGCTCAGGCCGAATTCCTGTTTTAGCATGTCTATCCTGATCAGTGGAAGTCTGTTGAAGGGGATGAAATCGAAGCGGGGTTTATGTACGACTCTTTTGAGAATGAAGGACTCCAGTTCTTTGGCTCTTAGGTATGGATCAGGATACGAAAAGACCGTTTCTTGAATTCCTTTCCATTGATGATGAAGGGCATCCTCTACCACATTGTTTAAAAAGGGATAATTGGATAGCTTGACACCTGTAAGCTGTTCCAGACCAAGGGGTTCAAAGTCTATGCACACCTCATCAAAAACACCCCGGGCATGGATAGTGATGGGCGTCTTGTAGATTCCGGTAAGATAGCTTGAATAACCGGAGACCTTGTCCATCTGGTAATATCCGGACCTGGTCTCGATCAGCCTGTTACCCTTATGCAGGCCAATACAACTGTTGGTATTTGGGTAGCAGACATGCTTATTGTCATAGGAAGGATCCTCATTTCTGATGAAGAGAAAATACTGCACATACTTCCTGAGGGCAGTGCTTTGCGGATATATGACAATCGTCTTCACAATTTTAGGATGGTCTAAATATATGCGATAGAGAACCAGGGAAATTACCGTTTATGGAGAACTAGTAAATTCCCGGATGCCGGGGAACATGATTTGGTCCTTGAAAACGTTTATTCAATATCAACGTGGTATTGACGAATTCCTTATAAATGAATAGTTCAGTTATTTCCGTGAGCAAAAGCCCCAAGCATACATTCAACAAATTCGTATGCCCTGAAATAAATCTTCTGAAGGGGCTTGGAGTTGAGCGAGATGCTCATATGGGTAAAAAAGTGAAGCATCGCTCAAGGGTGGCCAAAGATCCAAACCAACCAAATCTAAGACAGGTCCACCTTATACAGTCGGAATTGTTTGACGAACTAAAGGATAGAGGCTATATGGTGAGTCCTGGGCAAATGGGAGAAAATATAACCACTCGAGGAATTGATCTATTAACGTTACCAACAAATACCATTTTGTCTATTGGAGAAAGTGCGTCAATACAAATCAAAGGACTAAGAAATCCTTGCAAGCAAATCGATTCCATCCAGGAAGGTTTGATGAATGAGGTGATCGACCGGGACTCGAATGGAAATCTGATCCGAAAATCCGGAGTTATGGGAATAGTACTGGAAGGAGGCATTATTAGAGAAGGGGATAGCATTTCTATTGAATTTCCTCCAAAACCTTTTAAAGCATTGGAAAGGGTTTAGAGTAAAAAAGCGATAGAAAAACCCACTTTTTCAAATCGACACCATGGCAAATAGCAGATTGATCTGAACTTTAAGAAAGAACCAAATTGAGAACAATAGGTTTATTAATTCTTTTATTTCTCTCCATTCACATCTCATCAAGCGGAACTGGAATAGTGGATAGCATGAGTATTCGCAATCATTTCGAGAAGATCATAAATACTGATAAGCCTAGAAATCATGAGAATATTGAATCTCTCAACGAGGTTGCTAAATACATTCTTGGAGTGTTTGAGGAATATGCAGACACCAGCTACTACCAAGCTTTTAAGGTTGAAGGGAAAGAATATAGGAATATCATAGGTGTTTTTGGAGAACAAAATGCTAGAACCATAGTAATTGGGGCTCATTATGATGTATGTGAAGACCAGGATGGCGCAGATGACAATGCAAGTGGAGTAGTTGGTTTGTTGGAGTTGGCAAAGCTCCTGAAGGGACAAGAACTGAAATACAGAATAGAAATGGTGGCCTATACCCTGGAAGAACCACCATATTTTGGGACCAAGAGTATGGGAAGCTATATTCATGCAAGCTCACTGCATGAAGATCAAACGGAGGTATATGGAATGGTCTGCTTAGAGATGATCGGATATTTTGATGATGAAAAGAAATCCCAGGATTACCCAACGGGGATTCTTTCATTGTTCTACGGTAGCCGAGGCAATTACATTACCCTGGTCAACAAAATGTCCAAGGGAAAATTCTCAAGGAAATTCAACAGGTCTTTCAAAAGGCAGAAGTTGATCAGGACCAAAAAATTCAGTGCTCCTCCGAGCCTCCCGGGAATAGATTTCTCAGATCACAGGAATTATTGGGAATTTGGGTACAGCGCCCTTATGATCACGGATACTGCATTTTATCGAAACAAGAACTACCACGAAGAAACCGACACCCTGGATACACTTGATCTTTATAAAATGAGCAAAGTGATCGAGTCGGTTTACCATAGTATTTTAAACCTAAGATGAATTGGTCGAGGCCGAAATAAAGACCCTGGAATAGGAAATTATGCCTCATTGATGAAGAGCTGGTTCCCAGCCTAAAGCCTTTGAAAAGTTGATGGTTTCGAACCACCATGTCATTCAACTCTTCTAAGTATTTTAGCCTCCCATGAAAAAAATACTGATCTGCGGAGCCGGTATGTCAGCAACCGACCTCATCTCCTATATGCTCAACCATTCTGAACAATACAACTGGGAGGTAATAGTTGGGGACATTGATGTTGAAACCGCAGAAATAAAGATCGGAGGTCATCCAAGGGGAAGTGCCGTTTACTTTGATTGCTACGACAATGAACTGATGGAGCGATACATCAGGGATGCTGATATCGTCATCTCTCTTTTACCTCCAGGAATGCACGCAGCCGCTGCCAGGATCGCCCTGAGACACAATGCACATGTGGTGACGGCCTCCTATGCTAGTCAAGAAATGGAGGATATGCATGAAGAGGCCAGAAAGAATGGCTTGACCTTCTTGAATGAATTAGGGGCGGATCCGGGAATAGACCATATGAATGGTATGCGGTCCATCGATAAGATCAAGGCAAAGGGAGGAGAGATCTCTGCCTTTACTTCCTATTGCGGAAGCCTGGTTGCTCCGGAGAGCAATGATAATCCTATAGGATATAAATTCACCTGGAGCCCCATGAATGTGATCCAAGCGGGAAGTGCCGGAGCATGTTTTTTCGAAAAAGGAGCACTGCGCTGCCTTCCCTATAACCGGCTTTTTACAGATCCAACCATCATAGAGATCCCTGGCTTCAGGGAATTTGAAGCTTATGAAAATCGGGACTCCGTTGGCTATAGAAAGAAGTATGGACTTGATGATATTCCAACCATGATCCGGGCCACCCTACGCTATCCTGGTTTTTGTGAAGCATGGGAACTGTTTATCCGGCTTGGCCTCACAGCCAACAATTACCATATCGAGGGAAGCGAGAATATGAGCTATCGCCAATGGATATCCTCTTACCTTCCACGAGGGCATGCGGACCTGGAAAGTGCCCTGGCAGATCAGCTGGGCATAGAAAAAGGTGGCGAATTGCATAAGAAATTGCTTTGGACAGAGATCCTTTCTGACAGGCCTATCGAGAGGGTGAATGGCACTCCTGCTGAGATCCTGCTGGACCTGTTATTGGAAAGGCTGAAGTTCAATTCCGGGGATACTGACATGCTGGTCTTCTACGAGCGCCTGGAATACAACCTTGAGGGGGAGCTGTATGAACATGTCTCATACCTGGTCACCAAGGGCCTTGATCATTGGCATACGGCTATTTCCAGGACCGTCGGGCTACCGGCGGCCATCGGAGCAAAATTGATCCTCAACGGAGAGATCAAATCAAGGGGTGTTCTTTTTCCATGGGCAAGGGAGGTCTATGGTCCTATTCTCAATGAGCTTGAAGAACTGGGCATTTCCTATGAGACCCAGGATAACAAGATCCAAAACTCCAAATATGAATAGGAGGCTCTGTGGGATGTTAAGACCTGGGAACTTAAGATCCTCTTTTCTTGAAATCCTTTTACTTATTGTTCTTTTTTCCTGTGGAGAAAGGGATTCCAAAGAATTTTCAAGAAAGATCGATCTTGAGGGTGAAATAAATTTCCGCGACCTGGGCAATTATCGGACCGATGA
>JANQSY010000062.1 GCA_028279065.1 Cytophagales bacterium | reverse complement strand
AGGGATAACCTACCGTTATGTGGAATATAGTACCTCCGGAGGTGGACGGCTTACAGACAATCAATATGGATATAGGTTATTTAGCCGCTACTATATAATCCCTCAGTTGTTCGCACACGCCGAATTTGAATCCTTAAACCTCACCTCGTTATATTCCTATGATTCAAATACGAATTCATGGAATGGCCAAGAAAGGATATGGGTAAACAGCATGTTGCTTGGCGGAGGGGTTCAATCTGGTGGAAAAGGGCCAGGCATGTTCATTATGGCTCTTTATAATGTTATTGGATGCGATGAAGGATATTGTCCATATCCCGATGGTTGGCTGATCAGGGTGGGTGTCACTGCCGGATTCTAGGCTTGCTATAAAATTCCCGGATCAAACTATGAAGCTGGCTATTTTTTTGAAACGTGGTCCATACCTCCCTTTTGCCATCATTGGTCTCCAGAATGAACATATATCGCCCTCTCCATCCATGTACCATCAATGCCAGGCCTAAAACAAGGTATAGGATCATCTCTCTTCCGGGTAATTCAAGCTTGAAGTATGCCACCACAGAAAGAGGGGCGATGATGCCGCCCATGATAAGTGAAGCCAACCTTCTGTTGAACCGATAATCCAGGCTCTTTATAGAAGAAAGATTGAACCGTCGGATCGAATCTTTGTAGTAAACTATCAATTCGTGATCCTTTAGATCTACAAAATTCCCATTGGAATCGAACTGTTTTAGAGGGGCTTGCAGGGCAGTAGATTAATTGACTTCTTCTTTGATGCTTTCCTTTTCGGGAGGAAGGACCCAAAAATTGTTGGAACCAAGACCAACACGAAGCCCGATAAGGTTTTGCTGAGCCATCTCCAGAATAGCCAGGAAGTTAAAAATTACGGCTATTCTTTCCGGATTGGTTTTGATCAGATCCACAAAAGACAACTCCTTTTTTCCTTTGAGCAGGTCAAGTACAAATTGCTTCTGCTCCGAAATGGTGTAAGAGTATTGGACAATCGTATGGCGAGGTTTTTTTTGTTCTTCCTCATACCTCTCCATGATCTTATGAAAGGTTTTGAGGATCTTGAACAGGTCGATGTTCTGTAATTCCGCCTCGACATCGTTGCTTTCATACATCTTGACCAGTTCTTTCTGAAGGTTTCCCCTCGTTTCCCTTTTGAGTCGGTTGTCTTCAAGAATACTCAATGGTTCCACCACTTCTTTGAATCTTTTGTACTCAAGGAGGTGCTTAACCAATTCCTCTCTTGGATCGATCTCCTCTCCATGTTCATCCAATTCGGGTCTTGGAAGAAGCATCTTTGATTTGATCCTCATCAGCGAGGCTGCAACCAAAATAAATTCACTGGCTACCTCCATGTTCAAGGATTCAAGGTGTTTTATGTAATCCAGGAAGTCATTTGTGATCTTGGATATTGGAATATCGTATATATCCAGTTCGTCCCTTTCAATAAAAAAGAGAAGCAGGTCAAATGGACCCTCGAATAGTGGGAGTTTTACTTCAAAGCTCAAATCCTGTGCTGCTTAGGTAATGCAAAAAAGCACTTAAATTGAAATAATCTTTAGCTTTGTTTGTTAAATATTCCAAATTATTAAACCAATTTCGATCATTCCTGTTCCATAGAGCATGGACATTATTCAACCAGGTAAATTATTGTCCAAGATCGACAGCCCTGCCGATCTGCGTTCCCTCAAGAAAGAACAGCTTCCTCAGGTGGTCCGCGAATTGCGTCAGTATATTATTGATGTGGTTTCAGTCTATGGTGGCCATTTTGGTGCCAGTCTTGGCGTTTCAGAGCTTACCGTAGCACTGCATTATGTTTTCAATACGCCGGATGATCAGTTGGTCTGGGATGTCGGCCACCAAGCTTATGGCCATAAAATCCTTACCGGCCGAAGAGATAACTTTTCCTCAAACAGGGTTTATAAGGGATTATCAGGATTTCCGAAAAGGAGCGAAAGCGAATTTGACACTTTTGGGGTAGGGCATTCCTCCACCTCGATCTCGGCAGCGCTGGGAATGGCCACAGGATCTGAAATCCAGGGTGAAAAAGATCGTCAGCACATAGCGGTGATCGGTGACGGAGCCATGACCGGAGGTATGGCTTTTGAAGCCATGAACAATGCGGGGGTTTCCAATTCGAATCTCTTGATCGTCCTGAACGACAATTGCATGTCTATTGACCCAAATGTGGGGGCATTAAAGGAATACCTCACCGATATCACCACATCTCATACCTACAACAAGATTCGGGATGAAGTGTGGAAGTTACTCGGAAAGATCAGCAAGTTTGGACCAAATGCTCAAGAGATCGCTTCCAAGATCGAAAATGGGCTTAAATCAGCCATTTTAAAGCAAAGCAACTTGTTTGAGTCCCTGAATCTCAGGTATTTCGGGCCTATTGATGGGCATGATATCCACCATTTGGTTGAGGTCATGAACGACCTGAAGGATATTCCTGGACCCAAGATCTTACATTGCCTGACTGTGAAAGGAAAGGGTTATCCGCAGGCAGAAAAGGATCAGACCAAGTGGCATGCTCCAGGGAAGTTTGATAAGATCACTGGAGAGATCCATAAGGTGGTTCATGAAACACCACAACCTCCCAAGTACCAGGAAGTTTTTGGTCATACTTTGGTTGAGCTTGCGGATCAAAATGAAAAGATCGTTGGCATCACACCGGCCATGCCCTCCGGATCATCCATGAATATCATGATGGAGGCTCATCCCAAGAGGTCCTTCGACGTAGGGATAGCTGAGCAGCATGCCGTGACCTTTTCTGCCGGGTTGGCTACCAGGGGACTTGTTCCTTTTTGCAATATTTATTCAAGTTTTATGCAAAGGGCCTATGACCAGGTGGTTCATGATGTTGCAATTCAGAAACTCCCGGTCATATTCTGCCTTGACAGGGCGGGTGTTGCTGGCGCTGATGGACCTACCCATCATGGAGCTTATGACTTGGCTTACATGCGTTGTCTGCCAAATATGGTTGTTGCGGCTCCAATGAATGAAAAAGAACTTCGAAATATGATGCTCACCGCTTCTGAATGGAAGGATGGGCCGTTTACCATTAGGTATCCCAGGGGTCAGGGCGTTATGCCGGAATGGAAGACCCCGATGGAAAAACTCGAAGTTGGAACAGGAAGAAAACTCAGGGATGGTAAGGACCTTGCTATTTTGAGCATCGGACATATTGGGAATTATGCTTCCAGGTCCTGCAAAGAACTAGATGCTAAGGGGATTAGTGCCGCTCATTATGATATGAGGTTTGTTAAGCCCCTTGATCAAGAGCTGTTGCATGAGGTTTTCCGGAATCATAAGCTGGTGATTACAGTTGAAGATGGATCCATAATGGGCGGGTTTGGAAGTGCTGTTTTGGAGTTTATGGCTGCTAACGATTACAGTTCCAAGGTCAGGTTGCTCGGAATTCCCGATAAAGTGGTAGAGCATGGCAGCCAGGACCAACTGTATTCTGAGTGTGGTTATGATAACGAATCGATCACAAAGGAAGCTCTTGAGTTGGTAAGAGCTTATACCAAGATTTCGTCCGTTAAGTGATATTTCCCTCTTTTTTAAAGAAGAACAGAATATTTCTTCCCCCCCTTTTTCCTTAATTTTAAAACTTCTCCAAATCCCACTTTGATGAGAATACTATTAACAACACTTTTTCTTTTTGTTTCCTTTTCATCCTTCTCTACTGGGAAATATGAGCTCCAGTTAAAGGCTGGTAAATTCACGCCATCAGAGAATTACGAAAATGAATTAAGATTTAAATCCAATAGGAAGGCATCCTATAAGATCATTCAATTCTATACCACGCCTGACAGATCTGCTCAAGATAGGATAAGTGGCCTAGGAGTTGAATTAATGGACTATTTGCCGTTGAGGGCGTTCATTGCCAGGATCCCTGAGGGCTTTTCCTATTCCAGTCTGGCTGGGTTTGGAATTCGCTCCATCATCCCATTTGAGAATAGGTTCAAAGCAGATGACAGATACCTCGGAGAAGTGCCTGACTTCTGTTCCGAAAGTGGAAAAAGGATAAGGTTGTCCGTGATCCTTTATGATGATAACCGGCTAAGTGAATTCCTTCAAGACCTTTCCAAAGTAGAAGGGGAGTTCCATGCTGAAAAATCCATTGGAGGAATACATGAAGTCGTTATTCCAAATGAGAGAAGGGAAGACCTTCTTGAGCTAGCAAATGTCAAGTGGGTTGAATTCGGAGAAGGGGAACCAATTGAAGATGACCTTCATGCAAGGACTCTACACAGAACTCATAATCTTCAAAGAGGAACTCCGGGAAGAGATTATACCGGGGCTGGAGTAAATGTCTCACTGGTTGATGATGCGGCCATTGCTGATCACATTGATATCAGAGGAAGGCTTACCACGGTGGGTGGAACAGGCGGGGGAGGAGATCATGGTGATGGTACTGTAGGGATAGTAATGGGAGCTGGCAACCTCGATCCGGTTCGTGGGTTTGGTCAGGCACCCGGTGTCACCATGAGGTATTATGATATCGGAAATTCCGGGTATTCTCATGTCAATACTGCTGTAGCTAACTATAACACTTTCGGAACCATCGCCACGTCCACATCATATTCTGAGGTTCTGGGAGGGCTCTATACCACCACAGCCAATTTTGTGGACAATCAGGTTGCAAACCAGGGACCCAATATCCAGCACGTTTTCTCCGCTGGAAACTCTTCTGCAGCCAATTCGCCTAGCTACAACTCAGGTGTCGGTGGCGTTAATTGGGGAACGATCACGGGAGGAAGAAAAGCAGCTAAATCTACGATTGCGGTAGCAGCTTTGGACTACGAGGATAATATCGCTGGTTATAGCTCCCGAGGCCCCGCCGCCGATGGAAGGATAAAACCAGATATCTCTTCCTATGGAGCAGGTCAAATCTCTTTGGCTGAAGCAGCCAATACTTACCAGGTCTTTGGAGGTACATCTGCAGCGTGCCCGGGTATTACCGGTGCATATTCGGTCTTGGTTGAAGCTTTCAGAGATCACCATGGAGGCCAGGATCCAGCATCTGGGCTTTTGAAAGGAATTATGTTGAACACCGCAGATGAGCTAGGAAATCCAGGTCCGGATTTCTATTATGGCTGGGGAAGGATCAATGCATTGAGAGCGGTGAGGGTCATTGAGAATAATCAGTTTATGGCTGATACCGTGACCCACAGTGGCAATATTTCACATAGCATCACGGTCCCTCCAGGGGTGGCCGAGGTTAAGGTGATGGTCTACTGGAATGACCAGCCGGGAACGGTCCAGTCTTCCCGGGCACTGGTCAATGATATTGACATCACCCTTGAAACTCCATCAGCTTCAGTTTTTGAGCCCTGGGTACTTGACCACAGGGATTTTGTTTCCTCTCTTTCTGCCAATGCGGTTAGGGGAAGGGATAGTGTGAACAATATGGAGCAGGTTACCCTAACAAATCCCTCTGCAGGAACATATACACTGAAAGTGAATGGAACAGACATTCCGTCTGGCCCCCAGCCATATTTTGTTAATTATGAATTCCGCTATGCAAAGCCTGAGATCACATACCCGGCTGGAAATGAGTCTATGCCTCCTTCCGCAGGAGGAGACTTTGAGTCCATCCGTTGGGATGCCCAGGCCGGCGGAGGAAACTTTGATGTTTTCTTCTCTTCAGATAGTGGTTCGTCCTGGAGCCAGATCGGTTTCAATCTTTCCGGATTGGATAGGTCCCTTGATTGGATAGTCCCAAATATAGTTACCGGAAATGCGCTGATAAGGATAGCAAATACCTCATCAGGAGATACTTCAGATGCTACTTTCAGCATTATCGAAATTCCTGAACCAACGCTCAAATGGGAGTGTAACGATTCATTCATGGTTCAATGGCCGACTGTCCCGGGCGCCACGTCTTACGACGTGTTTTTGATGGGACCAATGTATATGGATTCTGTAGGAAACACCACGGATACCTCTTTCATTTATAGAAATGTTGCCCCGGCAACAGCTCATTTCTATTCTGTAAGTGCCAGAGGGCCAAGTGGAAGACTAGGGAGAAGGGCGGTTGCGGAATCCACAACAGGAACCCCGAATTGTCCTGTTGCAATCGATGCAAGCCTTTCAGAGATCCTTTCTCCTGGAATGGCAGCTCTTCCTGATTGCCAAACTTTTGACTCTCTAAAGGTTAAAGTTGAAATAGAGAATGCCGGTTTCACAGATATTTCCGGAATCCAGGTGAGCTATCAGTTGAATAGCGGACCAGTTGTAACCGATACCTTAAGTGGAGTCTTACCTGCCTTTGGAGTCACCACCTATGAATTTCCAGGGTACATCAGTTTTTCTTCCACCATGGATGATACCTTGACCGCCTGGGTTTCTGTTGCATCGGACGGTCAGTCAAATAATGATGTCAATTCACAGATCTACGAAACCTATCCCTCTTCTACATATGTTTTGGGAATCCCTTATGTTGAGAATTTTGACCTTATGTCCTCATGTCCCACCACAAATAATTGCGAACTCACCGTTTGTAATCTCAGCAATGGATGGAGGAACATTTCAAACCAGGTTGATGATATTGATTTTAGGGTGAACAGCGGGTTCACTCCTTCTGGGGGTACAGGTCCTTCCGGTGATCACACCTCAGGGTCCGGGAATTACATTTATACCGAAGCCTCATTTTGTTTCAATAGGGAATCTATTCTGATCTCGCCTTGCATTGATATGAGCTTTAATACCGCTCCTGAACTAAGGTTTTGGTACAATATGAGGGGTGCTGCTCAAGGAGCACTTCATCTAGACCTCATCGTTGATGGGGAATTGATCAGGGATATCATGCCTCCTTTCCAGGGCGATCAGGGAACCGGAACAGGATGGCGGGAAAAAGTAATTGATCTTACGCCGTATGCAGGAAAGGTTATCAATTTGCATTTCAGAGCTTTGACAGGACCTGATTTCACTTCCGACATTGCTCTGGATGATATCTCCATCACAGAGACTGCAATCTTTTCTCAGGATCTTGGAATAACGGAAATCATTGATCCAGGTTCAAATGTAATTGAGTCCTGCATCGTTCAGGATTCTATTGCCGTGACTGCGGTTATAGCAAATCTGGGTGCCTTGCCGTCAGCAAACTTCGTGGTAGGTTACCAGTTGGGTTCACAAGCTCCGGCTACCCAGTTTTATTCAGGATTGTTCGCATCAGGTGCCGTCGACACCATCAGCTTCAACAAGAGGTTTGCTGTTCCTGTGACAGGGACCTACGAGCTAAAGGTATGGCACTCATACAGCCTGGATCAGTTCCAACCTAATGATACCTTGTACTTCCCAATTACCGTTGTTCAAAGCACTCCCGTTTCAGTTCCTGCTATGCAAACCATGACCTCATTTGGAAATTGCGGCACAGCGCCAAATTGCGGTGGTGAGGTTTGCGCCTTGGGAAGCGGTTGGGTGAATCTGTCTAACGGAGTGGAGGATGATATCGATTGGAGAGTTGACCAAAACGGAACCCCTTCAACGGGAACAGGACCCTCCGGTGACCACACCAGTGGAAACGGCAAATATCTATATACAGAAGCCAGTGGTAATCCGCCTTGTGCATTTGCCACCGCTATACTCGAAAGCCCATGTTTTGACCTGAGCACTTTGGTTGATCCCAAACTCAGGATATGGTACCATATGCTCGGTGCAGATATGGGTTCGCTACACTTTGATGTTGGCCTTGGAGGATCCTGGGTGGAGGACTTTGTTCCCCCGATTAGCGGAAACCAGGGTAATTCATGGCAGGCTTGGGTTATAGATCTGAATTTCTTTGCGAGTAGTCAGGTTAAATTCCGGATCAGAGGGGTAACCGGCCCTGGTTTCGAATCAGATATCGCTATTGATGACATCGAGATCTATTCTGGCTTCGTTGCTCCAACTGCTGATTTCAATATGGCTTCAAGCACCTGCCGGAATGCCACAAGGACAATAACGGATGCTTCGTCAGGAACCAATCTCAATTATTTGTGGGATTTTGGACCAGGATCATTGCCTTCGAATGCCAGTACTGCCGGACCCCATAGCGTGATCTTCACCCAAGCGGGGAATATTGATGTTACATTGATCACGACTAATCTCGCCGGAGCGGATACAATGGTGAAAACCATTTATGTGGATTCCATTCCAACCGCAGGGTTTTCGTTTACCCAATTCGGAGATAGTCTTGTGTTTCAGAATTCCGCGTTGAATTTCGATTCTGTTATTTGGGATTTTGGAGATGGGAATTCAAGTGTGGATGTAAACCCAACGCACGTTTATGATACTTCCGGAAACTATTTGATAACCCAAAGGGCAAAAAATGATTGTGGCGATGATCTTCAAAGCAATTCGGTCTTTATTCTTGGTTTTAATTCCTCGAATACTCTTTCCAGCAGAATGAAAGTTTATCCTAATCCATTTGAAAACCAGATCATCATGGATTGGACAAGCAAATTCAGGGGTAATGGTATTGTCA
The DNA here is from genome assembly GCA_028279065.1 of Cytophagales bacterium. Lineage (GTDB taxonomy): Bacteria > Bacteroidota > Bacteroidia > Cytophagales > CCMP332 > JANQHS01. Next base: position 3,238 of record JANQSY010000062.1, on the reverse strand, counting down.
AGATCGTGGATATCACCGGTAGGACAGTTTCAGAAAACGAGCTGGAAATCGAATCCGGAGCCAATATGCAAACCATAGATGTTTCCGGCCTGGTTTCAGGAACCTACTTCCTAATGGTTAGCTTCGGAGATGAATCTGGAGTAATTAAGATCGAAAAGCTTTAAAGAGTTGAGCCTAAAGCAAAAAGCAAAAAGATCATTTGAGAGTTATAGGGAAAAGGCAGATTTTATCCTTGGACAAGGTGATCGGGCAAAGAAATACCTAAATGAAGCCCTTCAAAAATTGATTGAAAAAAGCCCAAAGGCCAGGGCTTTCTTTGATGATATGAAGGATTTCATTCAGATGGTTACATTTTGGGTTGAAGGCAAATACCAGGACCTCCCCTATAAATCAGGTGTCCTGATCTTTGGTGCCATCTTATATTTTCTAAATCCCTTTGATGTAATCCCCGATTTTGTGCCCGCTCTGGGTTTCACGGATGATGCTGCTGTGATCGCCTTGGTCCTAAAATCTGTATCCGGTGATCTTGAAAGATTCAGGGATTGGAAAAGAGAGCTCGGATTGATCTAGTCTTTCTATGAAGGAGTTTGATAAGTTGAGGTCCATGCTGGAGGAGGAGAAAGACTGGCCTCTTGATTATCTTTTTAAATTCATCCTTAAGTCGGGTAGGAAGGAAGACCAACTCAAGATAAGGGCCTTCTTTCCGAATAATGTATCAATTTCATTCAGAGAGTCTTCCAAGGGTAATTACCTAGCAGTTTCGATCACGGCCAAAATGAATAGCCCAGACGAGATCATTGAAGTTTATGAAAAAGCCTCAAGGATTGAGGGTTTGATGACCCTTTAATTGGATTCCTTACCACCAAAGGTCAGCAAAGAATGGGTCCTTATCGAGGAATCGAATCCTTCGGGTTTGGTCGCATTGGGAGGAGATTTCTCTCCAGAATCTTTGATGTGGGCTTACAGGCAAGGCTGGTTTCCATGGTTTAAGCACGCGGGCTTGATCCATTGGTTTAGCCCGGATCCCCGATTTATCATTACCCCTGAGACTTTCAGGATCCCCAAAAGTCTCAATCCTTTGTTGAACGCGGATAGATTCGAAATCACCCAAGACAAGGATTTTAAGGTTGTTATGGAATCCTGTCGGAACGCTCCGCGTCCCAACCAGGAATCCGGATATTGCCTGAAATGGTAACAGCTTATTCGAGTCTGCATAAGTTGGGAAAAGCTACTTCTATTGAGGTCTGGGTGGAAAAGGAGATGGTCGGGGGTTTATATGGGGTTGTCATCGGAAAATGTTTTTCCGGAGAATCCATGTTTACGAGAATCGATAATGCTTCCAAGGTGGCATTTTCGGACTTTGCCAAAAGGTTTTTTGAGAGTGGAGGTCGTGTGATCGATTGCCAGATCCGATCTGATCTTTTTAGCCTATTTGGTGGATTCGAAATTACACGGATAGAATTTGGAAAAATTTGGAAGGAAGGGCTAGATTAATTTGAATTAATCTACATGAGTCCTTGACATGACCCCAATGGCCCAGTTGGCTCAATGCTTTATTCGCCTTGCTTTTTTGGCCTCCTTCCTTGGTTGCAAAAATGATTTCCTTATCCCAAAGGATATTGGCCAAACCATAATCAACAAGGGAGATTCAATTCAAAGGTTCCGGGTAATGAATAGTAACATGCGGCATGGAAAGAAAGAAAATGCTATTTACTCCTGGTTCTTAGATGGAAAGATCAGGGATTCGCAGGGGGATTTTTCAGGAAAACCCCTGGATGGTACCTATGAAATGATAGGACCGAATTCCGAACTTCTTGAAAAGGGCAATTTCAAGAAGGGCTCAAAATGGGGTAGATGGACCAGGTGGTGGGGAAATGGCCGTATCAAGTACCTGAACAAATACAAGCAAGGGTGGCTTCACGGGAGATCAGTTAGGTTTGATCATAATGGTGAGGTTCAGAAGAGGAATACTTTCTATATGGGTAAGAAGGAGGGAATTGAGAAGGAGTATGATGAAGGGAGGCTTTTTGCAAGGAGGAAATTCAATTCAGGTGAGCTTAAATGGGAAAAGATCTTTCATTGATTAAAATGAAAAGGGTGCGCAGGTTTTTCAAAGTTCCGGCTTTCATGCTTCCAATGGTTTGTATGTTTTTAATGATTTCAGGTCTAATGATGCTTTGGATGATAAGGTGGCAGGGGGGTAGTTCACAAAGGATCAATTCACTAAGAATCAAAAACGAATTATGGAAAGAGCTCCACCTTCAGCGGGAAAAAGTCCTTTCTTTTGGTCCAGGCTTCAAAGACCCGGATCTTCAATATTCACATAACGATGGGATTACCGTTTTTCGTGAAATATCCCACCATGGCTTATACCCCAAAGCCTTCCTCAAAGTTCAGAGCGGATGCTTTTCCGACTCTATGGAATTTCTTATTGGCAGATCAATTGACAGGGACGCCCTTTTTGGACTTGTTGTGAAGGATCAGGGAGATCCGCTGATTCTTTCAGGCAATGTAAGGATTGGCGGAAGGTCATTTCTTCCGCGCAAAGGGATCCTCAGATCCCAAAGATCGGGTTATCCCATACCTAAGGAGGAATGCATCATTGGAATTATTGAGGATGAATTTGATTGGGAATTACTTACGGAAAGGTTTCAGAGTATCGAAAGTGATTGGCGAGAAACCCCACATGATTTCATTAGCTTATTTACCCCAAACTCTGATCGGACCTATGAAAATGAATTGATCTTTTGTGAAAGGGCGGTGATCCCTTCCTGGTTTTCAGGATCCATTCAGGTAATTGCTAAAACATCGGTCTCTGTCGAAGGAGGTGCTAAACTGGACTACCCTTCGGGGCTGGCTATAACTGGTAAAGGACGGATCCAAGTTGAGAACGGATGTCATCTTCAAGGGATCATCTATTGCGGAGCCAAGTCCACCCTATTCCTGGACAGGGATGTACAGGTACTAGGAGAGGTTTATGCCCTGGGGGAAGCCGATATCAGGGGAATGGTAAAGGGGGGCCGGGATGCTTCAGGTACAAAGATGTCTCCCCTTCCTTCTACTGGCGTTCTTCTTTCGCCCCATTTTTCGCACGACCAAAGCAGGTCTTCGCCCTGAACCACCAAAGCCTGCAACGGAGGCTAAATGCAGCTGAGTTGCAATCGCACTTACAGAAACGACATAGATACCGCTTACGAGGTCACCCGCTAATGCCTGGGAAGGCAAAGAAAAGCCACGT
>JANQSY010000035.1 GCA_028279065.1 Cytophagales bacterium | reverse complement strand
AGTTGGATGGAGGTTTAGTGTTAATTTTGGTCAACCGTGAAGAGCCCAGCTAGGAGGACATCCTCGGTGGGTCTAAAATGCTGGTAGCTGTGTATATTGCTTTTCTACTACTCTGAACGACTCTTCCAAGGCTTCGACCTGGTCCCTTCTGGAATGGTAGGTTTTTTCCGCTGCCACAGCGTCCAGGTAAGCCTGCTCGATGGTCTGCCTTAAACCCATTTCAACATCCTTCTTTTGGATCGTTGCATTATCCCTTGAGATCCTGGCTTGCTGATAGTTCAAACGGGTCTGGCGATTGTTCAAAATGGGAATATTCAGTCTAAGCCCAACAAAACCATTCCTGTTTTCTGTTAGCTGATCAGATAAAGGATTGGGATCTGAGCCTATCTGGGTAATAATATCTTGGGTGAAGGAATAGACTGTGTCCCCTGGTATATTGTTGACTGTCCCGATTGCAGAAGGGGGTACGGTTGCGCTACCGAAGATAGGTCTGTCCTGGGAAGCTGAAGAATAGTTGGTGTTGAAGGAGAAGTTTGCGGTCAGGGACGGTTGAAATCTTCCTTTTGCTGCTTTTTCGCCCATGATCGCACTTTCCTCCCCGATCTCAACAGATTTGATCTCCGGCATTGTGCTCAGAGCCACATTATAGATCTGACTTGAGGTTTCGTTTAGAATTCGGTTTTCATCCACTTCAAAGTCGGGGATCTCGATATCAAACGGTTCGTCAGCAGGGATAAGCATCATCTGCTTCAATCCCAATATGGCCAAGGCTAGATTGTTTTCAGCTGTGACCACGTTCAATTCATTGGTGGCCACTTGCGATTTTTGATTCAACTCATCGGAAACCCTGGAGGCGCCGGCCTCAACCATTTTTTCGAGCCTTTCCAATTGCTCCTTGCTGTTATCAAGCTGAAGTTTTTGAACTTCAAGTAGCTCGCGATTGAAAACCACAACAAGAAATTGGGATACAACATTTAGCATGAGGTCATTCTCCGCTTTTTGAAGGTCAGCAAGGCTGGCATTTAGGCTGGCTTTGTTCCTCTTGATGTTATTTCGTACCGTGAAACCATTGTAGATCAATACGCTGGAGCTTGCCGTAACTCCTACAGTGGTTATACTTTGATTGATGAATCGGTTTGTAGTTGGGTCAATATTCCGCCCGAAGTTGGTACCCCCCGATGCCCCGATGTTTAGAGTGGGGATCTGATCCCAGACAGCCTGATCATAGTTTGCCTTGGAGGATTCCACATTCAACCTGCTCCTTTTAATGTCCAGGTTTTTCTGCTTGGCGTAGTCAACACATTCCTCAAGGCTCCACTTTTTCAGGGGCTGAGAAAATGCCAGGAACGGAAGCAATGTAAACAATACAAAAAGTGAACGCATGCTATTAGTTTTCAATTTTTCTTAATTCCAATACTTTTTTTATCCAGGAAAGATGGTTGAGATAATTGATGGTGATCTTTGGCAATTCGGAATCCATCTCAATAAAATGACAGGCCAGATCATTTTTTGCAGACCTGGAAACCGACATGCTGGCGATGTTCACACCATCGTTAGCCATAATATTTGCCAGAAAACCGATCTTCCCGGGCCGGTCTTCTGCAAGGATCATGATGGTGGGAAGCTTTAAGCCTATTTGGGCTCTGAAGCCATTGATCGTCTCAATATTGATCACCCCACCACCAAGGGACTCTCCAAGGACTTCGGCACTTTGACCATCCCTGGTTATTTTAATTTTAACGCTATTCGGATGATAAATAGAGGCGTTCCCCACCGGTCGAAATGAATATTCCATTCCTCCCTTTTTTGCAATTTCCAGTGAATCCCTGATCCTCTCATCATCAGTCTCAAAGCCCATGATACCGGCAAGTGCGGCACGGTGACTTCCATGGCCCTCATATGTTTTAGCAAATGAGTTGTAAAATGTGATCTCCGCCGATTCAGCAACGCCACCAAGAACCTGATAGGCAGCATTCCCAATACGCACTACTCCCGCGGTATGGGAACTCGAAGGGCCGATCATTATTGGCCCCACCATATCAAAAATACTGCTGGGTTCATTCATCCAATTCAGGAAATCTTGTTAGGTTGCCTTAAATGTAAAGATTTGATCATTTAACCTATTTGATCCTTTGTTTTTTATCAAAGGTTAAATTCAAAATTAAAAGGTTTATGAAAGGCTGGTTCAACGGAAAAGAGGTCAATATTGAAAAAATTGGCTTTGACGAACTTCAAAGGGGATTTGATTATGGGGATGGACTGTTTGAAACCCTTTTTGTCAAAAAAGGCCGTCCTTTGTTTCTTCATCATCATATCGATCGGATAAAAAGAGGTCTGGAAACTCTTGGTGGAGCATCTGAAAATCTTGATGAGGAATGCATTTCCAATCAAATAAGAGGGCTATGGGACCAAGAAGGCAAGCCTGAAAATTCCTCCTCTAAGATCAGGGTTTGGAGAGCGTCTGGGATCGGGTATGCATCTGAAGAGAAGGCCATGAACACCCTTATTACCTTAGGACCCTCTGGCTCCTATTCGTTCAATCAGATCTCCTCTTTTGGACTGATCACAGTGGTTACTAACCGCCCAAATGTTTATAGCAATTTTAAATCCCTGAGTTCACTTGCGTATGTATTGGCTGGACAGGAACAGCTCAAAAACAGTTGGGATGAGGGATTGATACTGGATATGAAAGGATCGTACTCGGAAGGCATTAGCTCAAATCTGTTTGTGTATAAAGATGGGCATTGGTTGACTCCTACCTTAATGACCGGTTGTATCGAGGGAGTAATGAGGAGGGTTATCCTGCAAAACAATGTGGGAAAGGAAGGCTCAGATATCTATGAAACCAATATGAATCAAGAGGAGATAGACCTTACATCGCACTTGTGGTTCACTATAAACTCTCTTTCTGTAAAGTACTATTTGCCTGAAGGAACAGATAGAAATCCAATGGAGAAGATGCTTGCAGATATAAAAGAAATGATCGGTTAAACCGCAACAGCAGCCTTAATGTGAGGATGGGGATCATAGTCCACCAGCTCAAAATCATCATACTTAAACCCGTAGATATCCTGTACCTCAGGGTTGATCAACATCTTTGGAAGAGGTCTTGGATCTCTTGTAAGCTGAAGCTTAGCTTGCTCGTAGTGGTTGGAATAGAGGTGTGCATCACCAAAGGTGTGAACAAAGTCCCCTTCCCGCAGTCCACAGACCTGAGCGACCATTTTGGTCAATAATGCATAGGATGCAATATTGAAAGGAACCCCCAGGAATACATCCGCGCTTCTTTGATATAGCTGGCAGCTTAACTTACTATCCGCCACATAGAACTGGAAAAGAGTATGGCACGGAGGAAGAGCCATTTTTTGCACTTCGGAAACATTCCATGCGCTTACGATCAACCTTCTTGAATCAGGATTGGACCTGATCTGATCGATCAGGATCGAGATCTGATCTACAGTGCTTCCATCAGGTGTCGGCCAACTTCTCCATTGATGGCCATAAACAGGCCCCAGATCTCCGTTTTCATCCGCCCATTCATCCCAGATCCTGACACCGTTCTCATTCAGGTATTTGATATTGGTATCGCCTTTGAGGAACCAGAGCAGCTCATAGATTATGGATCTTAGATGGAGTTTTTTGGTGGTCAAAAGGGGAAATCCTTCTGAAAGATCGAATCTCATCTGGTGGCCGAAAATGCTCTTTGTGCCGGTACCTGTTCTATCCTGTTTTTCGGTTCCCTCCTTCAGGATCTTTTCAAGGAGATCATGGTAAGCCTTCATGAAGAAAATTTGTTCAAAAATAAAAAAGCCCCGATCAGTTTTGTCGGGGCCAGGGTAAAGAGAATTATTTTTTTTCCGGTTTGTCCTTTTTGCAACAAGCCATATCTGCTGCTGCATCTTCAGCACAACATTTACTTTTCTTTTTGACCTTCTTTTTCTTCTTTGCCTTTTTCCTTTTTCCGTCGTCAATTTTTTCCACTGGAGTATTCAATGCATAAGCAACTGCAGGTGTAATCTGAAATGACAAAAAGCTCAAAAGGAAAACAAGGGCGAATAATTTCTTCATTTCTATAAAGTTTCGTTAAAAATAGACATCTGCTCAAGGAACCGCAAATCATGGACCATACTACAGTCTCCAATTCCTATTTTTGCCCCTTATTTTTTGTTGATGAGCGATTTCAATTTCAAGGAGTTTGAGCCAAAATGGCAAAAATACTGGGCTGATAGAGGATCTTTTGAAGCGAAAGACCATTCTGAAAAGCCCAAGTATTATGTTCTCGATATGTTCCCCTATCCATCCGGAGCAGGCCTGCATGTAGGACATCCTTTGGGATATATCGCCTCTGATATCGTGAGCAGATATAAAAGGATGAGGGGGTTTAACGTCCTCCACCCAATGGGTTTTGATGCCTTTGGTCTTCCTGCTGAACAATATGCTGTCCAGACCGGACAGCATCCTGCTAAAACCACCGCGAAAAATATCTCAAAGTACAAGGAGCAACTCAAGGGAATGGGTTTTTCCTTTGACTGGTCCAGAGAGGTCGAAACCTGTGACCCTGATTATTACAGGTGGACCCAATGGATCTTCCTGAAATTGTTTGATTCCTGGTATGACTCTTCGGCTCAAAAAGCGAGGCCGATCTCTGATCTGATTTCACATTTCGAATCCGATGGATCAGATAACCATAATGGATTTGTGGAAAATGAAGTAGAATCCTTTGGCCCAAATGATTGGACCGGATTTTCATTACAGGAAAAAGAAACCATTCTCCAGAATTTCAGATTAGCTTTTTTGTCAGAAGCTACGGTGAACTGGTGTCCGGACCTAGGAACGGTCCTGGCGAATGAAGAAGTAAAGGATGGGTTTTCTGAGCGAGGTGGGTTTCCTGTGATAAAAAAGAAAATGCGGCAATGGAGCCTCAGGATAACTGCCTATGCCGATCGTCTGCTCGCAGGACTTGAAGAGATCGATTGGCCGGAACCGGTAAAGGAGATGCAAAGGAATTGGGTCGGGAAATCCTTTGGAGCCGAGGTTGATTTTCCTATAGAGGATTCTGACGAGTCCATCAAAATATTCACGACCAGACCAGATACCATTTTCGGAGCAACATTTATGGTCCTTGCTCCGGAACATGAGTTGGTCAATTCGATCGTAAGTGAAGAAAAGAGAAGTGACTTAAAGAAGTACCAAAAAGAGGCAGAAAAAAGGTCTGAAAGGGACCGATTAAGCGAAACCGAAAGGGTCACCGGGATATTCACTGGCAGTTATGCCATAAATCCCTTTACCGAAGAAAAGATCCCTATCTGGGTTTCTGATTATGTTTTGATCGGATATGGGACGGGTGCGATCATGGCTGTTCCAGGTCATGACAGCCGTGATCATGCTTTTGCAAAGCGATTCGATATTGAGATCAGAAAGGTGATCGAAGGACCGGAGGTGCTGGATGAGGCCAACGAAGCAAAAGATGGAAAAGTGGTCAATTCGGGATTCATTTCAGGATTGGATCCAAAGGATGCCATCAAGGCTATGTGTGAAAGGGTTGAAGAGGATGGGATTGGAAAAGCTACCGTCAACTACAGGCTCAGGGATGCTGTTTTTGGCCGACAAAGATATTGGGGAGAACCATTTCCTATTTACTTCAAGGATGGCATCCCAATTCCCCTGGAGGATGCTGAGCTACCCCTTGTTCTTCCCGAAATCGATGAGTTCAAACCGACCAAGGATGGAGACCCGCCACTTGGAAGGGCAAAGGATTGGTTAAAGGATGGCGCCCACTCTTACGAATTAAGCACCATGCCTGGCTGGGCTGGATCCAGTTGGTATTGGTTTCGATACATGGACCCCCATAATACGGACGTCTTTGTTGATCCGGAAAAGGCAAGCTATTGGGGACAGGTAGACCTTTATATGGGTGGAGCAGAACATTCTACAGGACACCTTTTGTATGCTCGTTTCTGGACGAAGTTCCTTTTTGACCATGGACTGGTGCCGGTCAATGAGCCCATGAAAAGACTGGTGAACCAAGGAATGATCCAGGGCAGATCAAACTTTGTATTCCGAGCCAAAGAGGGGAAGAAACTAATCAGTAATGGATTAAAGAAAAATTTTGAAACAGTAAGTTTACATGTTGATATACAATATGTTAAAGATGACATATTAGACATTGAAGAGTTTAAGAATGCTTACCCTGAATTCAAGGAATATGATTTCGAATTAGAAGGTGGAAAATATGTCTGTGGAGCCGAAGTAGAGAAGATGTCAAAATCGAAATACAATGTTGTAAATCCTGATGATATCATAGCTCTATATGGTGCTGACACCCTTAGGCTTTATGAGATGTTCCTTGGCCCTATAACCGATGCCAAACCATGGGACATGCATGGCATAGATGGGGTATTTCGATTCCTTAGGAAATTTTGGAATCTGTTTCACGGTAAGGAAGGGTTTGAGGTCACTGCAGGACAGGCATCTGGATCTGACCTTAAAGTGCTTAACAAGACCATTAAAAAAGTCCAGGAAGATATAGAAAGGCTTTCTTTCAACACTGCGATCTCTAGTTTTATGATCTGCGTAAACGAGCTTGGAAAAAGCAATGAAAGGAAAAAAGAGGTACTTGAACCGCTTGTAATAGCCCTGTCTCCGTTTGCTCCTCATATTTGCTCAGAGATCTGGGAGAAACTGGGCCACAGCTCAGATCTGAACTTCGAGCCCTTCCCTCTTTATGATGAAAAATATCTTGCCGAAGATAGCTTTGAGTACCCCGTAATGGTGAATGGAAAGTTGAGAACCAAGATTTCTTTTCCATCCTCTGCAGGTGAGTCGGAGGTAAAAGAAAAAGTACTGGAAAACGAGATAGTCCAGAAATGGATCAACGGTGGTGTACCAAAAAAGATCGTATTCGTTCCAAAAAAGATCATTAATCTGGTGGTGTAGTTTAATTAGGCTAGCTGCTATGGAGACCGAGAACCTAGATTCTGTAAAATCATTACTTGCTGATTTTCAGCGACTTGGGGAGATTGCAATCGAAGGCCTGATTCTACACAGCGGGGGCTGCATTCTGGATGTCAACAAAACGGTTGAAGATTATACAGGATTTAAGAGAGAGGATCTAATCGGCCAGAGCACAGCGATCTTTGTTCCCAAGGACATAAGGGAAGAGGTTGAAAAAATCGCCAAAGAAATGCCGGAAACTCCTTACGAAGTTAAATTCCTGGACAAAGAAAAGGCGGTACGGTGGGGCCTGGTAAGAGGAAAGAACATAACTCATCATAACAATACTTATCGAATAGTATCGATAGTGGATATCACCCGGATAAAGGAAACCGAACACCAGATCACAGAGCAAAACGAGGAATTGAGAAAGGTCAACAAGGAAATGGATGAATTGCTTCATAGCAGCTCTCATGACCTTCGCTCCCCTATTTCCTCAGCCCTTGGACTGGTGGAGTTACTCAAGGATGATTCCAAATCCGGAAAAGAAAAGGAAGAATACCTAAACCTTTTAGAGACCAGCCTTGAAAGGCTTGACGGTTTTACAAAGGAGTTACTGGACTTTTTCAAATCCCTAAGGGCTGAAGGTAAACTAAAAAAGATCAACATCGAATCCCTGCTTAGCGAGGTAGTGGAAACCATCCGTTACTCACATAATGCTGCCAGGATAACGTTTTCTGCAGAGGTTGAGCAAGAAAGCGATTTCGTAGGAGATGAAAGAAGGATAAGAAATATCGTGTCCAATTTGGTATCGAATGCAGTAAAATACCATGACCCTTCCAAGGAGAAACCTTTTGTTACCATCACCGCAACATCTGATAAGAAGGTCCTTGAATTGATCATTACAGATAATGGACTGGGAATTGAAAAGAAGTTTCAGGATAAGATCTTTGATATGTTCTTCGTTGCCAGTGACAAGAATCTTGGTTCCGGATTAGGGCTTTACCTGGTCAAGGAAAACCTGCAATCCATTGGAGGAAAGATCCATTTCCGATCTTCTGTCAGATCAGGATCAGAATTTCATGCTATTATCCCAAACATGATAGAAAGATGAACAAAGAACCCCTAGTCTTCCTCCCCGGAGCTTTGGGCGCAACAGCTAATGCGAAACCTCTTATTGAGGAACTGTCAAGATCTTATACTGTACAAGGGATCGATTACCCGGGACATGCCAACAGCAGCTATAGTGGCCCGATAAGCATCGAGATGCTCTCTGAATTCCTGGTTGAGAAAATATCAAAGCTTTCCAAGCCATTGATCTTCGGCTATTCTATGGGCGGATATATCGCCATTCATGCAACGATTGAGGGAAAGATCCAACCCGGAGGAATAATTACCTATGGAACCAAGTTTGCCTGGTCAGAAGCCATTGCCGAAAAGGAAACCGGGCATCTGGACCCCGAAATGATCGAAAAAAAGGTCCCGGGTTTTGCAAAGTATCTCGGATCAACTCACAAGGATTGGAAAAGGCTTTGCAATCAAACCGCAGAACTGATGATCGCACTTGGTAAGGATCCATTGATCAAGGATGAACATATTGGAAAATACAGCTTTCCTTTATGGGTCCTCAGAGGGAGTAATGATAATATGGTTGGAGAAAAAGAAAGTAAATGGGCCTCGGAGATTTCTTCCAGAGGTTCATTTGAAATGGTGGAATCCTGGCCCCATCCACTGGAAAAATTGCCAGCAATTGAAATGGCAAACCTGATCAGGAACTGTTTCGATACAATAGTTGGGCACAATTAAATGAAATTTGAATTAGAACCATATAATCAAAACATTACAGAAGAAGATGTTATATCAGATTTCAAGCGTGTTGCAGAAAAATTGAATATGAAATCTGTTACACAAAGAGAATACCGTGAACACGGCAAATTTGCAGTTAATACTATTTACAGGCGATTTGGCTCTTGGACTGAAATTACAGAAAAAGCAGGTCTTTCTCTTCGCTCGAATACTGGACAAGTTATTTCAAATGAAGAGCTTTTTGAAAACCTTGAAAACATTTGGATAAAATTGGGCAGGCAACCTAAATATTCAGAAATCGCTCAACCATTATCTAAATACCACGTTGCCACGTACGAAAGACGGTTCAGTGGATGGAGAAAAGCCTTAGAGAATTTTGTTGATTTTGTTAATAGTGAAAACAAGACTTTTGAAAAAGTTGACAAGGTGGTCAGTTCAGAGAAAAAACACAAGACAACAAGAGCAATTAATCTAAGGTTAAGATTTATTATTCTAAGGCGGGATAACTTTAAATGTAAAATTTGCGGCCAATCGCCTGCAACAAATCCGACTATTGAACTTGAAGTTGACCATATTATTCCTTGGTCAAAAGGCGGGGAAACTGTTCCTGAAAATTTACAAACTTTATGCTTTGATTGTAATCAAGGAAAAAGCAACCTTAGTATTAAAGAATAAAAAAAATGCCCAACAAGAGCTAAAATGCATGCCCAACCGACCTATCCCTAGCACGACATTTTAGCCAGAACGATAATGGGAGCAAAAATTAGATTGTTCATCGCCCAAAGCCTTGATGGGAAAATAGCCCGAAACGACAACTCCATAGATTGGCTTGACAAGGTTCCGAACCCAGAGGAAAGCGATTTTGGTTATAATGATTTCATCAAGGACATCGGGATTATCCTCATGGGAAGAAAGACCTATGAGGAGGTCCTGGGGTTTGGAGTCGAATGGCCTTATCCGGATCAGGAATGTGTGATCATCTCAAGGTCGGATGGGTATGAAGCCAAGACTCCCAAAACAAGTTTCCATCAAGGTATTGATCCTAACTGGGTTCAGGATCTGAGATCTTCTGGCAAAGGTGACATTTGGGTTGTAGGAGGCGGAGAATTGATAGCCACTTTTCTGGAAATGGAGGAGATCGATGAAATGATCATTTCAACCATTCCAGTAATCCTGGGGGAAGGATTACCCCTTTTTCCGGATCATAATAAGGAGTCCTGGTTCGATCTAATAGGAATTGAAAACCTCGGAAACGGCATCTTTAATATGGAATACAGGCGAAAAGCCTAGGGAAAGCTCACCTCAAACTTATCCGTTACTGTATTTCTTAGGATATTCAAACCAGATCAATTCCCCCAATCCTTCCGAGATCAAAGACCAGGAATCGACATCAAACTTGATCTTTACACATCCAGCGGTTGGAATATTGCCAAGGTCTTCTTTGGAAAGGTATTCTGCCAAATAGGTGAAAGTGGGGTTATGCCCTACAAACATCGCCTCATCGATCCCATCATCAAGATCATTGATCAGGCCAAGCAGCGTCCTAGGGCTTGCCTCGTAGATCTCATCGACATATTGGATCCGGTCTGTAGCTTCAAGCTGTTCCGAAACCATTTTTGAAGTCAACATGGCCCTTTTTGCAGGGCTTGAAAAGATTGATTGGGGCTCAACATTTCTCTCCTTTAAGATCTTTCCCATGAGTGGAGCATTGGAAAGCCCTCTCCTATTCAATCCCCGGTCAAAATCCGATAATGAACTATCAGACCAGTCTGATTTTGCATGCCTTAATAGATAGAGTGTTTTCATTTTATAAACCCTTTCCCAGCCTTAGCCGTTTAGGCCAATAAATTCAGTTTATTTTTTGCGGATATTATTTTTCAAAGATATTTGAACCCATCAAAATAAAAAGATGGCAAAAAACCTTGTGATAGTTGAGTCGCCTGCCAAGGCAAAAACCATTGAGAAGTTTCTTGGTCAGGACTACAAAGTGGAAAGCTGCTTTGGGCATGTAAGGGATCTTCCAAAGGATGGTCTTTCGATCGATGTCGAGAATGGTTTCCTTCCAACCTATGAAGTCAGCCCGGATAAAAAGCAGGTCATCAAGGATCTGAAATCCAAAGCCAAGGAAAGCGAATTGGTCTTTCTTGCTTCGGATGATGACCGTGAAGGAGAGGCTATTTCCTGGCATTTGATGAAGGCCCTTGACCTGAATGATGATCGGACCAGAAGGATTGTGTTTAGGGAGATCACTAAAAATGCCATCCAAAATGCGATCAGCAACCCTCGAGGGATCGATCAGGATCTTGTGAACGCCCAGCAAGCAAGACGGGTCTTGGACCGTTTGGTTGGCTATGAGATCTCGCCATTACTATGGAAAAAGATCAAAACCGGATTAAGTGCCGGAAGGGTTCAATCGGTTGCTGTAAGACTGGTGGTGGATAGAGAACGGGAGATCATGAACTTCCAGTCAGTAAGCACCTTCAGTGTCAAAGCAGAATTCGAGCTTGACAATGGGCAGAGTTTCGAAGCCAATTTGCTCAAGAAACTGCCTTCATTTGAGGATGCAAAATCTTTTGTTGAGAGCTGCAATGGATTTGATTTCCAGGTGGGCACCGTTGAAAAGAAGCCTACCAAACGGAATCCAGCAGCTCCATTCACCACCTCTACCCTTCAACAGGAAGCAAGCCGTAAACTCGGGTACTCCGTAGCAAGAACGATGATGCTGGCACAGCAACTATATGAGGCTGGGCACATCACCTACATGAGAACCGATTCGGTGAACCTTTCCAATGAGGCGATAGAAGGGGCAAAAAATGAGGTCACCAGTCAATATGGACCGGAATACTCTCAGGAACGGAGGTTCAAGACAAAATCTTCGACAGCCCAGGAAGCTCATGAAGCTATTCGTCCCACCAATTTCTCCCTGAAGAACGCGGGGGCGGATGAATCACAACAACGATTGTATCAATTGATCTGGAAACGAGCGATCGCTTCCCAGATGGCAGAAGCCAAATTGCAAAAGACCATTATCCGAATCCCAACAAGACTCCCAGAAAACCCCTTTGAGGCTCAGGGTGAGGTCATCGAATTTGATGGTTTCCTAAAGGTATATGTAGAGGGAAGTGATGAGGATGGAGATGAAAGCAGGAATGATTCAGGCTTATTGCCAACAATGAAAGAGGAGGACAATCTTACGCCAATTGAGATCTATTCCAGGGAAAGGTTTTCAAAGCACCCTCCCAGGTATACCGAAGCCAGTCTTGTTAAAAAATTGGAGGAAATGGGTATAGGAAGGCCATCCACATATGCCCCAACTATTTCCACTATTCAGAAAAGGGATTATGTAAGAAAAGAAAGCAAGGAAGGGGTCGATAGAGAGTTTTTTGAGATCCGTCTCAAGGACGGTCAGGTCCAGGAAGGAAAAGGCACCGAGATCACTGGCGCTGAAAAGGCAAAACTATTCCCAACAAATACGGCGATGGTGGTCAACGATTTTCTTGTAGGGCAGTTCCCGGGGGTAGTTGACTTTTCCTTCACGGCCAACGTCGAAAAGGAATTCGATGAGATAGCTCTGGGTCAAAAGGAATGGAACCAAATGATCAACCATTTCTATAAAGACTTCCATGAGGATGTGGAGGAAACTCAGGCTAAAAAGAGGGAAGAATTAAACCTGACAAGAAAGCTTGGAGTCGACCCTGGTTCCGGAAAAAACGTCTTTGCCAGAGTAGGTAGGTTCGGGCCCATGGTCCAGATCGGAGATACAGAAGACGAGAGCGAGAAACCAAGGTTTGCCTCACTTAGAGATGGGCAGTTCATCGAGTCTATCAGCCTGGAAGAAGCGCTTGATCTGTTCAAGTTGCCCAGGGTCCTGGGAGAATATGATGGCAAGGAGGTCAAAGCCAATATCGGGAGGTTTGGGCCTTATGTCCAGATCGAAAAAACCTACGCATCAATTCCCAAAGACCTTGACCCATATGATATTCAGTTGGACAAGGCCGTTGAGCTATTGCTGGAGAAAAAGAAGGAAGCCGAGAACAGGATCATCAAGGAGTTTCCTGAAAATGAAGAGGTCTTTGTTCTGAAAGGAAGGTACGGTCCGTATATCAAGGTTGGCAAAAAGAATGTGAGGATACCAAAGGATAAAGAGCCTTCTGAACTAACCCTTGAAGAATGTTTGGACCTGGCTGAAAAGGCTCCGGCTAAAAAAAGAGGAAGGAAAAAATAGTGGCAAAAAGGGTTGTTGTCTTGACCGGTGCCGGAGTGAGTCAGGAGAGTGGACTCAAGACATTCAGAGACTCAGGTGGATTATGGGAGGGATATGATGTGATGGAGGTGGCATCTATTGACGGATGGCATCGGGATCCTGAGTTGGTCCTTGACTTTTACAACCAGCGAAGAAAGCAGGCCCTCCAATCCAAGCCTAATCGAGCTCATGAACTGATAGCCGCCCTTGAGGAACATTTTGATGTTCATGTGATCACACAAAATGTAGATGAACTTCATGAAGCAGCCGGCTCAAGCAATGTACTTCATCTCCATGGAAAGTTGTTTGAATCAAGATCCACTGAGGATCCTGGTTTGGTCTACAAAATGGACCATTGGGAACTCAAGCTTGGAGATACCTGTGAGCTTGGCTCACAGCTAAGGCCGAACATAGTCTGGTTTGGAGAGATGGTGCCAGCAATGGATGAAGCAGTATTGATTACCCGAAACGCTGATATCTTCGTTGTAGTTGGGACTTCGCTTGCAGTATATCCGGCAGCAAGTTTGATTCACTTCGTAGGCATGAATGTTCCTATGTATGTCGTTGACCCCAACACACCTGAAATCAACAACTCCATGAATCAGGTAACCTATTTCAGCGAGAAAGCCTCTGCAGGAATGGAAAAACTTTCAAAGGAAATCATCCAAATCAGTTAACGATGATTTTTGTTGAGATAACCTCTCCTCTTACAGAAAATTTCATGATGTACATTCCCGGAGCCAATTTGACTTGTCCGGAATTCATCAGGAAGTTTTGATTTTGTTTGATTAACGCACCATGTAAAGAGTACACCTGCCAATTCGATATTTTATTATTCGCTTCAAAATGTATCAGTCCTGAATTGCTGGGATTGGGATGTACACGTATTTCTGAGAATTGAGGCTCCATACTACCTTCCATTACGTCTTCTGGTGGAAAGACCTCCTCTGCGATTCTATTTCCTGAGGAGCCGCAGAAAGAATTGTATTGCTGAATACCAGAAGCATCCATAGTCTTATAGTCAATTTTCAAAGTGATGTTCGGTTTGATAATTGTTCCAGAACTGGACCCAAAAACCTCAACACTTCGCGTAGCTGCGATATCAAGGGGAGAGGGAGAAGATATCGTACCTGAGAATGTGATTTCTATTCGGTCAACTATTTGGTCCAAATTGAAGGGGGGAGTTCCTAATGGAATGGATGAGATCTCGATAACATTATTTGGACCAATGGCCTCTCCATTAGAGATCAGTTTTTCTTTCCAGGCTTCAAATGCATCCTTTTCGTCCTGATATGTTATGGGGTCACTCAGAAAGGTGTTATTTGGAGATACCCACCATGTTTTATACCATCTTGTGTCGGCAGTGTCAATATTTGTCTTTGAAGGAGAAGGCGGAAATCCCTTATGTAAGTGCACCGCCGCACAGGGAATAGACAGCGACAAATAACTACCTTGTGAGTCAGCACTCCACATCCAAGGATCTGCCCATCTGAATCCGGCAACGTTGTTAGGAGGACCGTCCCAGTAGCCGGACTCGGAATTCGAGCCTGGACCGAAAGGATCAAAATCCCTGTATCTCCACCAGACCGAGTTGTTTTTTACCACCAAGTTTTGGTTGATCAGTCCTTCTTTCCATTGTCTACCCCCCTTCCAAACCGAAGGTTCTCCCCCTTCCCAAAAGTGGACAAAACGAGTTTTTTCCGCGATCCAACCAACATCCTGATAAGGCATTACTCTTATGCCTCTTGATTGGTATATCCGTTGATTGGGAGGTGAGTTTTGAGCTTCAATGTCTGTAAAAACTGTTGGATCATTTGGGTCTGACGGGGCCTCACCGCTTGCCAAAATCGTGTTATCATGGATGCTAATATCCCTTCCGGTCGTTGCGCTAATGCCATAATTAGAAGTGCCAACAACCACATTATCGTACACCTCAACATATCTCATGTCCATTGTATTCAATGGATTGCATCTGTCATATGGCACATTAGGCCCATCTGCAGCATTTATCCCTCCTCCGGAATAGCCTTTAGTAGAAAAAGCATCTGATTCATTGGGCGGAGCATTGAACCTTCCGAACGGATACGCTCCCCATATGAAGTTGTCCCGGATCTTGATATAGTTATCAGGAAATCCATACACGTTGTACAAATTAATATTGTCTTCAACCCCCGATTCATTTGCTCGGTTGATAATCTGGTTTTTCGATATCTCGGCAATAATCGGCTCGGGAATATTGATTAAATTTATTGCAAAAGCATACCTTCCGCCAAAGTGAATTTGTCTTAGTCCACTACCGTCTGATTTAACTACCCTGCCATCAATATTCTTAAAGATGTTTTTGGAGATCATTATTTCCGGTGGTAATCCTTCTTCAATCGGGCCCTCTGGTTGCCCCCCATGGATGTTGATTCCTATCGTCCTTTCTATGTAGTTATTTTCGATGGACACCTTGTCCGGTGTCTGCTCCATCCAAAGGAAATTTCCTAAACTGGGAGTAATAGAGCCATCATGCGGCCAGCCAATATGATCCTGATATGTCGGGTTCTCAGGGTCCATGCCAAAAACATAGCAGTTTCTAATCGTCAAATTGGCATCGGCAACAGACACCACGATGATGGTTCCCACTCCATAGAGGACGGAGTTTTCTATTATGACACATTCATCTGTCTCTATTTGAATCACCGGTACGGCCTGGGAATTAGAGGACCATTTCCCGCAATACGTTCCACCCTGAGTGATCTTAATGGGCCCTGACATAGAAGGAATGATAGGACCAACGGAACCATAGTTAAAGCTTATTGGTGTTGGTGTCAACTGACAATTTTGACCTATTGATAATAGGGGAATGAGGAGTGCTGCAAAAACCTGAAATACTTTCATATTGAATAATTCAAGAAGGTTATTCAGAGTATTGAATTGCCTCGATCCTTTTCTCAAGCTCAATTACATAGAGAAACAACTCTTCAATTTTCTCTTGCTGAAGAGTAATAATCTTTCCTATTTCTATTCCTTCGTTTTCAATTACCTCCTTTTCTGCCGGAAAGTCTGGTAGGTGTTTATGAGCCGCAATGTACTTCTCAACTTGATGCAGTTTTGGCAGTTCATAATCGGGTTGAAATACATAATCAGCCCAGTTGGTATACACCTTTACTTCCTCGGCCCTGATCTTTCCAGCCACACTAAGAAGGTAACCGGCTATGTTGGTGGTCCCTATTCCCACATGCCCATTATCGCCTTCTACATATAAAGTGAGCTGCTCAGATCCCTTTGGCCCTCTATAGAACTTTATATCCGCTGCATCATTACTACCGGTAATCATTACTCTTGTTGCCTGATTATTTGAATAATCGGCTGTGGTGATTTCCATGGTATTGTTTCCACCCATATTTCCCTGGGTAAACCCCACATCCTTTCCTCCATTACCTGAATTGAAAAGTAATTGACTACTATTCAGGGGATAAATGATATCGGTCTTGAAATTTCCTTCTACTCTTAGATGTCCATTCGCCCAAGTATTCCCGTCAACATATAGCTTATGTGTCGTTGGCGGAAGATGAGTTCCGATGCCTACGTTTCCGGAATTATAATAGATACCAGTACCCATCTGAGTACTTGTCCACTGTGCATGGCCAGGTCCAAAAAAAAGAAGGATGATAGATAATGTTAGTAGGGTTCTCATTGTGTGATGATTTTATCAAAACTTGAAAGATTTGGCTGCAAACCATCTTAAGAGTTTATAAAATCATAGCATAGAACAATGAGTTGGGGTTCTGAGCTTATAGACTGTTGACTCCTTGTCTTAATGAGTCAAGCATGAGCTCAGCTGTCCTCTTTGAGGCTCCGGAAGAGCCCATTTTTTCCAGAAGCTCTTCATAACCTTCATTGATTTCCTTTTTGCGGACCGGATCTGTCAATAGTGCCCTTAACTCATCCCTGATCAGGTTTGGGTGAAAATTGTCCTGGATAAGTTCTTTGATCAATTCTCTTCCCAGGATCAGATTGACCAGGGAAATGAATTTTACCTTGACCACAGCCTTTCCGAGCCAAAAAGTGATCAGGTTCATCTTGTAGCCAACCAATTGAGGCACCTTGAAAAATGCGGTTTCAAGGGTTGCGGTACCAGAGGTTACAAGGGCTCCTTGGGCTATATTCAAAAGGTCATAGGTCTTGTCGATGACGATCTTCACCTCTCCTCCCCTTCTGAACATTTGGTAATAATCCAGGGTGAGATTGCTTACACCTGCAACCACAAATTGGTAATCCTTGAAAGCTGGTAAAAGGCTAAGCATGAAGTGCAACATCCTTTCGATCTCCTGTTTCCGGCTTCCGGGCAATATGGCGATGACAGGCCTTTGGTCCAGGCCGTTCTCAGTGCGGAAATTCAAATTGGGTTTGAAATCCTTTACCGAATCCAGAATGGGGTTTCCAACGAAGTCCACCTTCACCCCAAACTTTTTATAGAACTCCCGTTCAAAGGGGAGGATCACAAACATCCGATCAACATACCTTTTGATCTTCTCTACTCTTTTTGTATTCCAGGCCCAGATCTTAGGCGAGATATAATAGAACACCTTCAGCCCATTCTCCTTTGCAAACTTTGCCATTCTCATGTTGAATCCGGCAAAATCTACAAGTATCAAAACATCAGGTTTGAACTCCAGCATGTCCTTTTTGGTGGCTTTCAGATATTGCGAGATCTTGAAAATATTGGCAAGCACCTCGATCAACCCCATAAAGGAGATCTCCTTATAGTGTTTGAATACTTCTACTCCGGCTTCCTTTGACAGATCCCCACCAATACCTCTGACCTGTGAAGACGGATCAAGCGCTTTGATCTCTTTGATAAGATTTGAGGCATGGAGATCCCCTGACCTTTCACCGGAGATAATGTAGTACTTCATTTGGTCAGGGTATCAGTTTCCCGGTCCTTGATATTCGATAAAATTATTTTCGGTTTCCTTGAGCAAAAGCTTCTGTAGTCTGGCATTGGAAACCCGTTGGATCTCCGGGGCAAGGATATTCCAGATCTCTGTGATCAGAACCTCACAACTGGCCATTTTGCCCTGCATAAAATCAACATCCACATTTATGTTCTTATGGTCCAGCTTATCGATCACCTTTTCCTTGATGATATCGCTCAAGACCTTAAGGTCCATGACAAACCCGGTCTCAGGATCCGGATCACCGGCAACGCTTACCGTCAACTCAAAGTTGTGGCCATGGAAGTACTGGTTGGCACATAAACCAAATACCTCGTTATTCTTTTCATCGCTCCAATCCGGATTATAAAGGCGATGGGCAGCGTTAAATCTTTCTTTTCTATGAATTAAAACCATCAGGAAAAAACATACCCCCTTTTGCGCAGCAAATATAAGAAGAACGGTATCCCAATGAAGGAGGTCATTATACCTATCGGAAGGCCTACAGGTGGATAAACCGCCCTGGAGATCAGGTCACAAGCAAGAAGGAACGAAGCACCGCAAAGAGCTGAAAACCAGATCGAATGAAAATTGGTCGAACCGAATATCGCCCTGGAAAAATGAGGGATTATGAACCCGACAAAGCCAATAGCTCCGGAGAAGGAGACCGAAAGGGATGTAAGAAGGGTAGCAAAAACAAGGATGATCCATTTCAAGCGATGAACGGGGATCCCTAATGACCTTGCCCTATCTTCCTCCAACCAAAGACCCAACAGTTGAGGGCCAATAAAAAGCAGGAACAAAAGCGTGAATATCAATAGACCCCAAAGGATATAGACCTGAATCATTGAAGCCCGCTCAAAGCTTCCCATGATCCAAAAAATGATGACCTTCAATTGGGAACCGGGTTTTACCATATAGCTTATCAGGCTGATAAGAGCGGTATTGATCGAAGCAAGGCCAACACCTGCCAAAAGCAAGGTCGGGGAATGGATCTTCTTTCCCCTCGTAGCAAGGAAAATGGCAATGACGGTAGTTCCGAATCCTCCTATCAATGCCCCAACACTTGGCAAGAAAGTGCTAAAGAACAAGCCACCCCCCACTATGCCAGCAAACACCAGATTAGCTCCAAGGGCTGCTCCGGTTGAAGTCCCAAGAATATACGGGTCGGCAAGGGGGTTTTTAACGATAAGTTGAAAGAAGTATCCACTGAGGGCCAGACATGCTCCCACCGCGATGGCAATGAGTACCCGAGGTAACCTTATTCCAAATATCACGTCTGAAATTCGCCCCTCATCCCCCGACCCAATAAAGTTTCGGATCAATTCAGCAGAGCTGATCTCAAATGGCCCTTGATTAAGATTTAGCCAGGCTAAAAGGAACAGGGCAATGAAACCTAAAAGAAATGCAACCCAACTCTTATTCAAGGGCTAATGATTTTAACTCCGCTAAAAGAATAGGGATCCTTGGGCTAGGTCTGGTAAAAAGATCCGGGTTAACCTCAAAGATGGTGGAATCCCGAAACGCTGTCAGATTCCTCAATTCCGGAAACCTTTGAACCAGATTTTTGTCAAATTCCTGAAATTCCAGACCGAATATGATATCCGGATCGATCTTTAATAAATACTCTCTTGAGATCTCAGGATAGGGAACCGAGAAGACCGAATCAATTGCATTTGTTAACCCGATCAATTCCAATTCAGAGCTAAGAATGGTATTATGACCGAAAACATAGATCGGTTCGGTCCAGATCAAACCCAGTGCTGTTTTTCCTGACATTTCCCTGACCCTTTCCTTTTCTAATGCCGTATGGAAATGATTTGACGCCTTTTCAGCGTTTTGAGAAAGTTCAGGAAAGATTTTGGCCAGAGTAAGAAAGGCATCTGATATATCCCCAGGGCTTTCAAATCTGAAGATGTAAGACTCAATTCCAAATTCCTTAAGCTTTTTCAAAGCATCCTCAGGAATGATACCCTCCTCAGAGAATATGATCTCCGGGTCAAGTGAAATAATGCTTTCAATATCGAGTGGATAACTCTCTACCGATTCCTTTTCCATGATCCACTCGGGAAAATCACAGGCCTTTGTCCTTGCCAGGATCATATCCGGTGGGACCACCTGGGCCAGGATCTCTGTTACCGCAGGGGATAATCCTATTACCCCTCTCTCAAGCTTTTCCGGAATGATAACTTCTCTTCCAAAGCCATCCATTATGGTTTGGACGGTTGCCTCCTGATTCTTTTCCCTCTGACAAGAATAAATAAGCAGCGATACAAGAATTCCAATCAGCGGCGTTAATCCTAATATTTTGGGGCTAAATTTGCCGGGATAAATTCGGGAGGAAGCAATGATCATAGTAACAGGTGCAGCAGGCTTTATTGGTAGTTGCCTGGTTTCAAAATTAAATTCTTCAGGTTATAACAACGTAGTTGGGGTAGATGATTTCTCTAAGACCGACAAAGATCCAAACCTGGAAGGTAAGAACCTTCTGAAAAAAGTAGAGCGAGGTGATTTCATTTCCTGGATCGATGATAATGAAAAAGAAATTGAATTCATCTTTCACCTGGGAGCTAGAACAGATACCACGGAGTTCAATGTGGAGGTGTTCAACAAACTTAACCTGAATTATTCCAAGGATGTATGGAAGAAATGTACCCAATACCAGATCCCATTGGTGTATGCTTCCTCTGCCGCCACCTATGGCCTTGGAGAATTGGGATATAGTGATGATGAATCCAGGATCCCCAAGCTTCAGCCGTTGAATCCTTATGGCAGGTCGAAGAACGATTTCGATATCTGGACCCTAGGACAGGAAGAAAAACCCTTTTTCTGGGCCGGTTTGAAGTTCTTCAATGTTTACGGACCCAATGAATATCACAAAGGAAGAATGGCAAGTGTGATCTTTCATGCCTTCAATCAGATCAGCAATACCTCAAAAATGAAGCTATTCCGGTCTCATAAGGAGGGGATCGAGCATGGGCATCAAAAACGTGATTTTGTATATGTTAAGGATGTGATGAATGTATGTGAGTTCCTGATGCATCACAGGAAGAATTCAGGGATATATAATCTTGGAAGTGGAACCGCGAGGACCTTCCTCGACCTCGCCAAGTCAGTGTTCAAAGCATTGGATAAGGCTGAGGAAATTGAATTCATCGATACGCCGGAAGATATCAGGGATACCTATCAATATTTCACCGAAGCAACAATGGAGAAATTGAAAAGCATTGGCTATTCAACACCTTTTCATAGCCTGGAGGAAGGGATCGATGATTATGTCAGGAACTATCTGGTTCCAAACTCATACTGCTGATGCTCGAGCCAGATCTGATTATTTGGATACTCGTAGGTCTTATCTCGTTCAACTTCCTTGTCGGCATACTGATCGATCGGTTAAACCTGTCTTACTCCAAAAAACCTTTTCCAAAAGAGATTGAAGGCATTTATACCAAAGAAGATCAGGAAAAGGCCAGAGCGTATCTCAGAGAGAGGACCAATTTTTCAAATCTTATCAGTACAATTTCCACTCTGATCTTCCTGGCATTGCTCATCAGTGGTTTCTTTGGGTTCTGGGATCAACAACTAAGCCTTCTTGGATTGCAGGGCATTTGGCTTTCTTTGGGCTTCATCGCAAGCCTTTTCTTAATATCCGACCTGATCCAAACCCCGATCCAATGGTATTCAGTGTTCGTGATCGAGGAAAAATACGGGTTCAATACTTCGAGTTTGAAGACCTTCTTTTTTGATAAGATCAAGGGATATCTCCTTGGCCTGGTAATCGGATTTCCTATTCTGTATTTGCTTTTCATCCTCATTGAAAAAATGAACCAGGGCTTCTGGTGGCCTTTCTGGATCGCCATCACCCTGTTCATGATCTTCATGCAGTTCTTTTACACCACCCTTATCGTTCCGATCTTCAACAAGCTTTCCCCCGTAACAAATGAAGACCTACTTGAAAAGATCAACGAGCTATCCAACAAGGTCTCCTTTCCAATCACAAACGTCCTTATGATCGATGGATCCAAAAGATCAACCAAGGCAAATGCGTTTTTCAGCGGATTTGGCAAGAAAAAGAAAGTAGTACTTTACGATACATTACTTAATCAGCTGAATATCAATGAAATATCAGCTGTATTTGCTCATGAGATAGGGCATTATAAAAGGAAGCATATCCTCCAGGGAATGGCCCTTTCCATCTTTCAAACTGGATTGACTCTATTCTTACTTTCCACTCTTTTATATTCAGAAAACCTATCGGTTTCCCTGGGTGCTGAGCGATGGGTGGTCCACCTGAATCTCATAGCAATTGGCATCTTGATCTCTCCGCTTGGCAGCATCCTTGGCTTTTTTGGAAATATGGTCTCACGCAAAAATGAGTATGAAGCAGATGCCTTTGCAAGATCCTTTGGCTATGGCGAGGATCTAATTGGAGGTTTGAAAAAGCTGACGATAAAAAACCTTTCGAACCCCAACCCCCATCCTTTTTATGTGGCCTGGAACTACTCCCATCCTACCCTTGCCCAACGGATAAATTCGATCCGAAAAGAATAGGAAATTTCCCTTTTCCGTATCTTAAATGGTTAGAACGGGTGTAAAAAGCCACCTCCAAATCCAAACTCCGCCTTGAAGTCCTTGATTAAGAATGAATTGCTGGCTGGAATTACAGTCGCATTCGTGGCCCTACCGGTCTCGATGGGGATCTCTATCGCTGCGGGTTTACCTCCTACAGCCGGGATCATCTCATCCCTTGTTGGGGGAATCCTGATCGGTTTTTGGAGCGGGACCCACGTCACCGTGATGGGGCCTCCCAAGTCAATAATCCTCATTACCCTTGGTGCGGTTGCCTATTTCAGCTTTGGCGATCCGATGATGGGGGTAAGAGCGGTCTCAGCAGCATTTCTGCTGACAGGCATGATCATCTTTCTATTGGGCCTGCTGAGAGTAGGTGATTTTGGGGATTTTTTTCCTTCTTCTGCCGTCAACGGCCTTATGGCCGCTATTGGGATCCTGATCCTCTTCAGCCAGGTATCCACCTTGTTTGGTATCGGTTTTCAGCCCAAATCCGTACCGGATTTCATTATGGGCATTGGCTCAGAGATCGTCAATTTCAATCCCTCTGTTACCATCATAGGTCTTACAAGTCTTGTCTTCCTTTTCCTGTACCCCTATTTGGATGGTAAGCTCATAAAAACCATTCCCGGACCAATGTGGGTCATTTTGTATTCCATGTTCATGGGTTACATATTGAATTTTGGGACCGAAAGCGACAAAGATCTATTGGGTTTTGAGTACAGCCTTGGCCCTCATCTGATGCTGGATCTGGATGCCTCCGATTTCACCTTGAACTTTCTTCCATCATTTGAGCATGCCGGTGATCTTAAATTTTGGGGGATAGTATTGAATGTAGCCCTGATCTGCCTGCTCGAATCACTGGCTTGCGCCAGAGCGATCGACAAGATCGATCCGGGACAAAGGGTATCCAACCTGAACAGGTATCTCACCGCTACAGGCATTGGAACTATGATATCATCCTTCATTGGCGGTATGCCGGTCATTGCCGCAATCATGTCTTCATCCGTCGGGATCAATAACGGAGCAAAGACCAAACTTACAAATGTGGTCCACGCAGTCACAATGGCACTAATGGTGCTGTTTGGGATAGCATTATTGAATCGAATACCATACTGCGCTTTGGCGGCAATTTTGGTCCATACAGGCTTTAAACTTGCTTCTCCTGCAAAATTTCGTAAGGTTCTAATGATTGGAACTGAACAGTTCTTCATTTTCCTGAGCACCATAGTTGTTACCCTTTTCACCGACCTTATATTCGGCTTGGCTACCGGGATTATCACCACCTTCTTTATTCATCTTTTTTCGATACAGGAAGGCAAAAATGCTTTCGCAATGATCTTCCGGTCGACCAATCACCTTCACTATGATGAAGATGATGACCACTACTACCTTTCAATCCGCAGGTACGCCAACTTTTTCAATTATATCAGATTGAAGAGAAAGATCGAAAGCATTCCCAAGGATCAATTTCTGATCCTGGATTTCTCGCAGGCAAAGTTCGTTGACCATACTGTTATGGAGCACTTGCAGTCCCTATCTCAGGGATTTAATTCCCAGGGGGGAAAGCTTGAACTGGTTGGTTTGAATGTTCAGACCCCATTTTCGAATCACCCCTTAGCAGCAAGGAAGATGATCATAGGAACCAACCCTGTACAACCAAAGAAAAAGTTCAACATTAGCTCAAGGCAAAAAAGAATAAAACGACTAACCTATGAGAAGGGCTGGACCTTCGACGTGAACATTGATTGGAATTTGAGCTCACTTAAGAAATTCCATTTCTTTCAAAATAAGGTTTTGCTTTTCCAGACCAACACTATCAAGGGAAGCGTAGGAAAAAACCCCCTGATCATTTCGGATGTTTCCTACACAGAAGGAGCACTTGAGGGGGGTATCGATCATCGGGCAACATTCTTAAGGTACCCGCTTAAGAAAAGGATCCCGTTGTTTGTTCTGGAAAGAGAGGTTGTGCTGGATAGAGTCTTAAACACCACAGGTGTCAGAGACATCGATTTTAAGGACTTTAAGGAGTTCTCAAATAAGTTCCTGCTTTTCGGCCCTGATGAGGAAGAGATCAAGAAGTTTTTCACCCCTGAGATCATTTTGTTTTTTGAAACACACTCCGTTTATCATATTGAATCCTCAGGAGATGCCCTTCTGGTTTTTCCAAAAGCAAAACTGGTCAAGTCTCATCAGATCGAGGTGATGGTAGCATTTGTGGAGGAATTGCTTGATAAGATCTCCAAATGATCCCGGCCGAACTTCAGGAGTATATTCTCAACCAAAAGGAATCCTTCCAAAAACCCCTAAGTACCCTTTCAGAATTTATTGTTGAGAACTTTAGTGACCTTCGCTTGAAAATGGTATATAATACTCCATTTTTTTATGGCAAAAAAAGGGTACTGTATCTGACCGTATTAGGGAAAAAAGTAGTCAGGCTTGGCTTTTGCGATGGAGCAAAACTGCATTTTATGGGTGCTGAGTTTGATGGTGTCAAGAACGAAATTTCATTTATCGATTTCCAACCGGGTAGGAAGATCGAGCTTGAGCACCTAAGGGCCAGTATCATTATGGCAATCGAGTTTGACCTTATGAGGAAAAGCTGAATTGAACTAGCTTAGTCATTTTTAAAAAGAAAACTATTTTTGCCTAAGCCGTGGAACACGCCGAGAAAAACACAAGGATCACCTTACAGGACGAACACCTCTCTATCCTGGCGATCATAGTCCTGCATGCGGGAGCTCTGACCGGCATCCTCTCTCCCTGGGTTGATCGATTTGTTTTGCTTACTCCTTTTCATTTATGCTTTTCTGTACTGCTGGTCCTCAAAAGAAATGACGAAAATGGGAATCGCCTTTATTCCTCCCTGCTTCAAATCGCTTTCGTATCCTTTTTTATAGAGATCATTGGGGTAAACAGCAACTGGATCTATGGCAAGTTTGCCTTCGGGGCGTCATTCGGTCCAAAGATCTTGGGAACCCCTGCTATGATCGGGATAGTTTGGGCACTTTTCACCCTAACTGCCTGCCAGGCCACCGGTCTCGTAGTAAAGAATAAATGGGTAGGTGCAACGATAGCTGCAGTCCTTATCACCGCCCTTAATTGGATAATGGAACCTATTGCGCCTAAATTGGGATTCTGGCATTGGAATGAAACCTCTCATGAGGCAGGTTTGCATGATTACATCGGTTGCTTTATTCAAGGATGGTTGTTCTCCTATTACCTTTTCGGGCGGATCAAGAACATCGGTAACCTTGTAGGCCTATCCTTCCTGCTGACCCAAGCCATATTCTTTGTTCTTCTAAGGAATATGATCTGATACTCATCATTGAGAATCATTTATTGGACCATAGCGATCCTCGTTTTCCTGATCCTGGGATTCTTCATTACAACGGCGGTTTATGTTGATAAGTACCTGGAGGAGTACGTAGGGAAGATCCTGAGAGAAGAATCGGTCAATATCCGCGGTAAGCGCTACAGGCTCAAGGCTACCTCAATAAAAACTGACATACTTCAGGGCAATATCGAGTTGGAAGATGTGGAGATATCTCCTTCAAGCTTGATCTCGGATACCCTTATGGAACCGGCGATCGCTTTTCTTAATGCACAATCCTTCCGCATTGAGGGGATGGATCTTTCAGTCTATTATTTTGACGGGATCATTTCCATTGACAAGATATTGATAAAGGGCCCCACAATGAGAGCGTTCTTCAGATATCCTGATTCGATCGATCTTCCTGCCCCAAGTCTAAAAAACATTAAGATCAGAGCTCCTGAGATTATGGTTGATTCCATAATAATCTCAAAAGGAAATGGAAGACTTTATGAGATCAAGGGCTCTGATACGATCAAGTTCTTCTCGATCGAGGAGTACTATTCCAAATTTGCCGACTTTCATGTGGATTCCTTTTCTCCTGAAAATCTTTATCCATTTGATTTTGATTTTGGGCAGGCAACAGGCAAAGGGTTATCTATCAATATGAGTTCCTACCAGGATCTCCGGGTAGAAGAGATCAAATGGAGCACCTTGGATAGCGTTATGAGATTGAACTCCATTGAGGTCAAACCAAGAATCGGACCTGAAGATTTTGCCAGCAAGCTATTAAAACCGCAAGAATGGTTCAGTATAGCAATTGAGAAAATGGACCTCTCGCCTTTTGATCCGAAGGATTATCTGGTTAACAGGGAATTTAAACTGAGTTCTATAAACCTGATTGGATCTGAAACTGCAATCTACCGTGACAATTCAAGCTCGGCTGAGGATCAAAAGAACTTATTGCCACGGACTATATTAGCCAATATCCCATGGAAGACCTCTGTGGAATTGGTAAGCTTTAGTAATGGCAAGATCAGTTATTTTGAAAAATACGATGAATCTAACCCACCTCTTGAAATCGATTTCTACGACGTTAATTTTTCAGCAGGGCCTCTTTCTTCAGGGCAGGTCAGAGGTTATACCTGGGATATTGAGGCAACAATTTCAGGAGAGATACCCTTCCAGACCAGGGTCTTTTTTGGAGGAACTGATGAGGCAGAAGTCTTTGAGGCAACAGGAAAATTGGAAGCTATAGAATGCAAAAAATTAAATGGCCTTACTCAACTACTGGCTCCGGTTAAATTCAATTCTGGACAAATCTCCAACCTTGAATTTAAATTCACTGGTAGCCAGGAAAATACCCGTGGTATGCTTAATATGACATTTCGTGATATTGAGATCTCAAGCACTGTTGAGAATGGAAATCCGATCAGGTCCAAGGAGTTGTTGAGTATGGTAAGGTCATCAAATTTTAAGTCAAACTCGGAAAATGGATCTTCAGGTAAGATCAATTATGACAGGGATCCAAAAAAGACATTTTATAACTACTTCTGGAGGTCGGTTGAAGACGGGATCTTATCCTGCCTTGAAGAATAATGAACCATAATACTCCTGAAAAAGCTGCTTAATCAATGAAAAACATCGTTCTGGTCTCTTTTGCCCTAATCCTATTGGCATCCTGTGATTCCACCAAGTACAATGTGGACTATGACAAGGAATATGACTTCTCTAAAAACGAAACCTATCAGTTCCTTCCGCCGAATCCCGATGTTCCTCAAGGGCTAAACGAAATGGATAGGGCAAGGATATACGATGCTATTAGGGTGGAACTCGATGACAGGGGCATGACCGAAGTCGGAGAAAAACCAGACATTTTTGTCAATATGCTGATCCTTACCAAGCAGCAAACCGGTTATACAGGACATAGCAATTATTATTCTCCATATGGTTATGGTTACGGATATGGTTATGGTTCCCGGAGCACAACTTACAGTTCCTATACCTACACCACCGGCACCCTGATCGTGGATATATTTGATGCTAAAGAAAAACGCCTGGTCTGGCAGGGATCCGCCTCAGGTGATGTTAAGGAGAACCAGAAATCCTACCAGAAGGAAGCTGATGCCGCCATGGTTATGAACAATGTGTTCAAGCTCTATCCAGTCAAGAAGGTGAACTAGAATATCACACCCTCATCATCAGCTTTGAGTTTTTGGGGTGCCTTATCCCCAACCAGCTCCCTTAGATCAATTTCAATGGTATTGCAAATGGCGGTGAGAGGAATATCATGAACGGTATTCTCAAATGGATTTTCATATTGTCCTGCCAACCTGATCAAGGAGTAGAACACAAAGCAGATGAACAAGACCAAGGGGATAGCAACAAAATCCAGATCCGTGATCCCACCATGCAGAAATTCTCTGATCAGGTAAATGGGAAGAATAAAAATGTATACGTAAACGATCAGCCTTGCAAAGAAGGTATAAGGCCTTGGAAATACCGTGTTCTTTATTCTCTCCGATTTGCCCTGTCCATCATAGAGGTCCTTCAAGACGGTGTTTAATTCCGCCTGGATCAAAACACCCTCTGTTCCACCCGGGATTGCTCTTTTAAGCTCATATGCTTGTAAGTCCAGAATATGAGTAGGGACGTTGGCTTTTTCCAAAAGATCCAAAAACTCAGATTCGGTAAAAAAGGGTTTGATCTGTTCCCAATCGTTTTGCCTCCTCAGATGTAACCGCAAGGCGTTAACGAATCCTATCTGCCTCAATATCAAAGACTTCTTAAAATCATCCAGGTTTTGTCCATCCAACTTAAAATCCACCTTCTCGCTCATAAGGTGATTCACCTGCATTGCCCAGGAACGGCTTTTATTGACAATATCACCCCAGATCATTCTTGCCTCCCACCAACGTTCGTATGACTTTTGGCCCATGAATACCAGGAAGAAGGCAATGAAAAGACCGATCACCTGCAAGGACCCACTAGGGATCTCAAGAGTAAGGTTATAATTGACGTTTATATAGTAAAGAGGAACAGTGAACAAGGTCAAGACCACCAGGAATGCCCGCTCAGTCTTCCACATTTCCTTGATTGCTCTTTTGCTATTGGTGATCATAAATTTTTAGCGCTAAACATAAGAATGGTAAATTTGAACATTCGATCATTAACAAAAAATTCAATGTTAAAACCCGATATAGAAAAAATATTGAACAAGCAGGTCTCTCTTGAAGGTGAATCTTCAGCATTGTACTTATCCATTGGCTCCTGGGCTGAAAGCAAGGGTTTCCATGGGGTAGCGGAGTTCTTCTATTCTCATAGCGAGGAAGAAAGGGCTCATATGCTTAAGCTGATCAAGTTTATAAATGAAAGAGGCGGTAAGGCGGAAATTCCAGCAATTTCCAAGCCCAAATCAGGCTTCAAGGATGTAAAAGAAGTATTTAATCTTTTGCTTGAAACAGAAAGGGAAAACACTCAAAGAGTTAGTGAGATAGTCCACAAATCTCTTAAGGCAGGAGATTACACTACCCACAACTTCATGCAGTGGTATGTGACGGAGCAAATGGAAGAGGAAGCGCTCGCTCAAACAGTTCTTGAAAAGCTTGAGATGGCTGGAGATAGTCCTGGAGGAGGGTTTTATTTGTTTGACAGGGACCTACCGGGATTTAAGGCAAGTTTCACGCCTGACAGCGCAGACAGTGGCAATTAGCCATACAACTCATTCAATAAGCCTGCAAGCCTGATCCCGGCCTGGAGCAGCCTGGTTCTCAATAGAGTTTTGTTTTTATACATATAAGGATACCACAGGTTTCCGCCCTCGGGTATATCATAAACCTGCGGGCGGCGGGCCTTAGATTCATAGATCCAGTCCATCAGTTCATCGTTCTGCCACTTTTCTTCCATCCTTTCAGATATGGTATCCAGTGATGTAGCAAACTCGGTGTATGAAAGCCCTAGCTGATCTATCATATCAGAATCCCAAACTCGATGGAGGTTGGTCTTTTTGGAAAAGAATTTCACTTCTACTTGGTTTCCCCCTCTATCCTTTCCGTTCCCTACATGAAGGGGTTGATGAATATCCCCTACTAAATGGACCAAACACATCAGGGCAAAAGCTTCATTCTTTGAGAAATCCTTTGTCCTGATCTCTTCAATAAAAAGGTTGATGGCCATAATTGCATCTCCTTCTTCAGGTGTGCCCGCCTGCTCGTAATCGAGACTATCAGGAATAGTGGCATAATGCCAGGGGCGATAGGAGTTAAACCTGCTGTCTGACTTGATATCATCCATAAAATTGCTGACCATGGCTAGAGACTGGCCATCCAGGATACCATCGATTTTCTTTTTAGCTTTCTTACTAAGGTGCAGGGT
>JANQSY010000109.1 GCA_028279065.1 Cytophagales bacterium | reverse complement strand
TTGAACGGAATGTTAATACCCCGAAGATCTCAACCTCTTTCAAGAATTCGAATACCTCCTTTGGCATCCAGGTGCGATTCAGTTTGGCTGGCTAATACCTGTCTTTAGTCAGGAAAATATTTATTTTAACCCAAAATTTTGGTTTATGGAATTTCCAGAGGACGTAATGTACACCCCAAATCATGAGTGGGTGAGAATTGATGGTGATACAGCTACAGTAGGGATCACTTCCTACGCTCAGGGTGAGCTGGGAGATGTTGTGTTTGTTGATATCCCCTCTGAAGGGGAAGACCTTGCCGAAGAGGAAATTTTTGGGACCATAGAGGCGGTAAAAACAGTAGCAGATCTTTTCATGCCTCTTCCTGGAAATGTGAGTGAGATCAATCCATTGCTAGAAAGCAATCCGGAAAAGGTGAACGAAGATCCCTATGGAGATGGATGGATGATCAAGATCAAGGTTGCTGATGATTCGCTGGTCAAAACTCTACTAACTCATGAGGAATACCATAAGCTTGTGTCTTGATTAGTGTTTAAATATCATCTTTTCGCCCTTTGCTGGGCGCTCTTCATTTTTGCTACTGCCCTGCTGCCTGGCTCAAGCCTTCCTGATTTTCTTTTTTTCGGGATCCTTCCATTGGACAAGCTCGTCCATTTTGTTGAGTATGCTATTCTTACTTTCCTACTGATCACTGGTTTTTTCAAGCAATTTGGTGGAAAAAGCTATCGTTTTAATGCCTACAGGATTTCATCGATTTTAGTCATTTTTTACAGCGTGATCCTGGAATTTTTCCAATTGTTGGTGCCTGGCAGGAATTTTGAAGTAATGGACCTGGTGGCCAATTTCAGTGGAATATTGTTTGGTAGATTCCTTTTTTATCTGATTTACACTTTTAATATCCGCTGATGTTGGGATATCATGGTTTTTAAAATATTTTTACGAAAGATTAAGGAATAATATGGGACTATTAGTGGCATTTACCTTTCTTGTTATCCTTGTTGGACTGGTTTTCTTTTTCAGATTCTTGATCGATAAAAGGACATCCAACTTTGTGGGTTCCGGGGAAGCGGATAAGTTGGATATGAACCTCTACAAGAAGTTTGAGGTAACAAATATCCATAAATACACCTTTCTCTTGACCAACATTGGTTTGGTGTTCAGCCTTGTGATCATCATCACCGCCTTTGAATGGAAGGATTATGAAGCCACAGAGGTAATTGACCTTGGAAGTGTGGACGACACTTTTGATGAGGTACTTGAGATCCCTCCTACTGAACAGCCGCCTCCACCCCCCCCAAAAGTTCAGCAGCCGGAGATCATCGAGGTTCCTGACGAAGAGGAATTGGAAGAAGAGATCGAGGTAAATCTAGACGTGGAGGTTACTGAGGAAACAGTTATTGAAGAGGTGATAGAAGAAGAACCTGAAGAGGAAGAGGTAGATCAGGTATTCCTTATTGTTGAAGAGCAACCAACACCAGAAGGAGGAATGCAGGCATTCTATGATTATCTGGGAAAAAAGATCAGATATCCGGAGCAAGCAAGGAGAATGGGAGTAGAAGGAAGGGTTTTTGTGGAATTCGTGGTTGGCAAGAATGGAGAACTGACCGATGTAAAGGTTGTCAAGGGAATTGGTGCAGGATGTGATGAAGAAGCTGTTCGAGTTGTGAAAGGTGCTCCAAGCTGGAAACCGGGAAAACAAAGAGGGCGCCCCGTCCGAGTGAAAATGACCGTTCCTGTATATTTCCGACTAGGATAATCCTTAATTAAAGAGTTTTTGGATCCCACCTTATTTTGATAATAGGGTGGGATTTTTGATTTTAATCACGTTCAACCACCCATAACAATCATAATATACCCCCATAACTGATGATACTTTGGGCGTGAAAGATCAAAGAGATGTTATCCTTAATCCTATTAATCCTAGGCTTTTTCCTGTTGATAGTCCTGCTCTCTTATGGGTTTTCCAGACTGTTGGTTGAACTCTCAAAGAGAGAAGAAGAGAAGCTTCAGGATGTAAATGCCATTGACTGGCCGAAGAAATTAAGCTTTGCGGATACCCATACTTATCAACCATTGTTCATGACAATAGGCTTGGTGCTTTCACTAGGAATCACTTTGATCCTTTTCGAATGGAAGTCGTATAATGAAACTGAGATCCTTCAGCTTGCAGATGCGAAGGAGACCTTCGAAGAGGTTTATGAAATACCTCCAACAAAGCAACCGCCTCCTCCAAAACCAAAAATCCAACACCCTGAGATAGTCGAAGTTCCGGATGAAGAAGAGATTGAGGAGGAAATAGAGCTTGTTCTTGATGTAGAGGTTACTGAGGAGACCGTTATTGAAGATGTTCAGGATGTAATGCTTGAGGAAGAGGAAGAAGATATTGAAGAGGTTTTCCTCGTTGTTGAAGAACAACCAACACCGGAGGGAGGAATGTCTGCTTTTTATAAGTTCCTAGCCGATCACATTAAATATCCTGAGCAAGCTCGCCGGGTAGGGATTTCCGGACGGGTGTTTGTGGAGTTTGTTGTTGACAGGGATGGCAGAATCACCCAGGCTCATGTAGTTAAGGGAATTGGTGGAGGATGCGATGAGGAGGCAATTAGGGTAGTAAAACTTTCTCCTCCCTGGAAGCCAGGAATGCAGCGGGGTAGAGCAGTTAAAGTTCGGATGACCGTCCCCGTATACTTTAAGCTTCAATGATTCTACTATCTCCGAAGAAATAGTTTCTCAACTGGTTAGAGCTTAAACCAAAAAAAACCCCTATCCAAGAAAGGAACAGGGGTTTAATCAGACCTCCAAAAAACTATTTAACCACAATCTTTTTCACTACCCCTTCGCCATTTTGGCTGATTCGGACCAAATAAACACCGGGTTCTTTGTCCCTGATGTTGATGTTATAATCCAATTTTCCATTATGGTCGGTAATGGCCTTGGATAGAAATGCTTTTCCCTTCATATCTGTGACCAGGATCTCCACTGGTGCATCCTTTTCTACGCTTCCACTGATCTGAAACTCTCCATCACTTGGGTTTGGGTAAAAGCTGACATTGTTGACTGTGCTTTCCTCATTGACAGAAAACCCTTTCCTCATAGATTTTGGGATCTCCTCTTCTTTCACCTCCGCCATTTCAAATTTCTTAACAATGACGATGATCTTTTCAGATTTTGCTTCAGCACCATTTTCTACTTCTACTTCAACGGTCTTTTCCAATGTGATGAAAATGTTCTCTTCATCTGTATCGATTTCAAGCTCCCGCAAAATATCCTCCTTCGAACCACCTTCATTAACAATCACCTCAATTTTTTTGGCTTCTTCTCCATCAACTGCTTCACCCCCTTTAATGATAATTATATCTGAAGAGCTCTCACCACTCTCAACCCAGGTGGTTGATCCGGTTGATTCGACTTTGGTAACATTTCCCTCCTCATCGATGAACATCATTTGACCACCGTGACCTTCTCCATCAACAGTGACCTCTATGTCGATCTCCTCACCATCCTCGGATTTTACCACTTTCTTCTTCACAACATGCTTTTCTCCTTCACCTGAGTGGAAATAAAAACTGTTGCCTTCTTCATTTGATTCGATCTGCTTTTTGATCTTTTCGATCATTTCCGGATTTCCTTCGTAGGACCATTGTCCATCTTCATAAGTGGCGGTTGCCCGCTTCTCAATTCCATTTTCTTCATCCACCAATTCTATGACCTTCCGTTCCTTCTTTTCCACCTCTTGGGCGAGGATTCCGAAAGCACATCCAATGGTAAGGATCAAGGCAAACAGAAAGCTTAGGGTTGTTTGATTTTTGCTTTTCATTTTCTTCATTTTTTTGGTAAATGTAGGCTCGCACTAAATGCAGCATAGTTAAGCAGTCCTTAAAAAATGTTAAAAAATGTTAAAATCGATTTTCAGGCTATTCTTAAGGGTAATTTTGTACTGTGAGGAATAGAAAACTTTTCTGGATTTCGGCGACAACAGGTCTTGCTCTAATGGGATTGATTGGGATCCAGGCTTATTGGGCAATCAAGATCGTTAAGGAAAATGAGAGAAAATTCTCAAGTACCATCAATGAATCCCTTGCCAATGTGGTTAGGTTCCTTGAAAAGAAAGATATAGAAGGTAGGACCTATAACTTCTTTATATCCATTGACAGTACCGGCCCAGAGACCATAAGCCATAGCAGCAGCCTCCAATGGTATTCCAACGAGGACACTTCGGTTACCTCCGTTGTTACTGTTTCTGAAAAGACCGAAGTTGTGGTTTTTGAGAATTCCTATAAGGAGAGGGGAGACAATGTTGTGGTTGATGTGGATTTTGAAAGTTCGGATAATCCCCGATATAAGGTCAAGGAATCTGCTAATGCGTATGCAGGTTCTGATACCCCGGGAGGAAGAGCCAGGGTGGTAGGAAAGCACGTCCAAAGAGTAAGGAATAAGGAAGAGTTGATAAGCGAGGTTTGGGAAGAGATAGCAATTAGGAAAATAGAGGTTGATGAAAGGGTGGATTCTTTGCTTCTGGATTCCATTTTGAAAAAGGAAATGAGAGACAAAGGGATCTTGATACCATATTATTATGGGATCTTCAATGAAAAGGACTCCTTGCTTTTTTCAAATGCTGAAGGAAAGGGATTTGAGAAGAAAATGTTTCCTTACAGCGCCAGACTTTTTCCAACGGATATCGACATTTCAAACTCTTATCTGGGCCTGCTTTTTCCTGACAAGAACAAATACATACTCCAGGAATCGCTTTATGCTCTCATAACATCTGTTATTTTCATTCTGGTCATTGCGGTGTGTTTTTGGTATCTGTCCAGAATGTTCTTGAGTCAGCGGAAACTGAATGAGCTTAAGAACGACTTCATCGATAATATGACCCATGAGTTGAAAACCCCTCTGGCTAACATCTCATTGGCTACCCAGTCCTTACAGGAGAGTGATCTAAACAAGGATGTTAAATCCAGATCGCAATATCTGAAAATCATTGAGCAAGAGAATCAAAAGCTTATGGATCAGGTGGATGATGTTCTTGAGATCAGGGATGATGATTGGAATGGAGAAAAAATAACAATCTCGGAGTTCGGACTTTCAGATGTACTGGAAGAATCGATAGAAAACCATGGTCTAATCGCAGAAGAAAACAATTCCCGGATCAAGATCTTTCCATCGGTGACAGCCAGTATCAATTGGGATCGAAAGGTGCTCGTCCGAATTATTTCAAATCTGATTGAGAATTCGGTTAAATACGGTGGAACAAATGTTGAGATCGTTCTTTCTTCAAAGAAGACCACAAAGGGAATAGAGATAACTGTTTCTGATAATGGGAAGGGTATTCCCTTGAAATATCAAGATCTCATTTTTGATAAGTTTTTCAGAGTTCCAACTGGTGATATCCACGATATCAAAGGTTCGGGTTTAGGCCTTAGCTTCGTAAAAAGGGCTGTTGAAGCTATGAAAGGAAAGATTTCTGTCGAATCTCAGGAAGGAACTGGGACAAGTTTCCTGATCCTAATTCCTGACTCCCTGCTTGCAAAATGAAACGGATACTATTAGTAGAGGATGATTCCAATCTTGGGTTTATGCTCAAGGAATTTTTGGAATTGAAAGGGTTTAAAACCACGCTTGCAGCCAATGGCGAGGAGGGCAGGGATTTTTTTCAGGATACTGAATTTGACATGGGGATATTTGATGTTATGATGCCACGGAAGGATGGATTTTGGTTGGCCGAGGTCGTTAGGGCAAAAGACCCGGCATTTCCTATCATTTTTCTTACCGCAAAGTCATCAAAAAGGGATGCCATCAAAGGATTGGAGATCGGGGCGGATGATTATATAACAAAACCATTCAGTGTTGATGAACTTTTTCTGAGGATTAAGGCAATTTTGAGAAGGGTCGATGCCATAAGAAATGATCATAAGGGCAGCACCAAGGAATTATACATCTTCGGCGATTTTACCTTTTTCTTTAACGAAAGGGAACTGGTGTATCAGGATAAAAGGGAAAAGTTGACCGGCAAGGAGGCCCAATTATTAAAACTCTTGATCCTGAACAAGAACGAAGTACTGGAAAGGGAAATGGTCTTGAATGCTCTCTGGGGCGATGATTCCTACTTTTCCGCCAGAAGCATGGATGTTTTTATTTCCAAGTTGAGAAAAAAGATCAAGCCTGATCCTAATCTGGAGATCTTGAATGTTCATGGCCTTGGGTTCAGCCTTGTAGAAAAAAACCCCGACGGAAATTCCGACGGGGCCTAGTTTGATTTAAATCATTTAGGATTCCTATCCATTCATTGAAATAAGGAACTCTTCATTGCTCTTGGTTCCTTTGATCCTTTCAAGCAGGAATTCCATTGCTTCAATTGAATTCATATCGGCCATGAATTTCCTAAGGATCCAAACCCTATTAAGCTCATCCTTATCCATAAGCAGATCTTCCCTTCTGGTTCCTGAAGCAGGAATATCGATAGAAGGATAAACTCTCTTATTGGAAAGCTTTCTATCAAGCTGCAATTCCATGTTCCCCGTTCCTTTGAATTCCTCAAAGATCACCTCATCCATCTTTGATCCGGTCTCAATGAGAGCAGTTGAGATTATGGTAAGGGAACCACCGTTTTCAACATTTCTTGCGGCACCAAAAAACCTTTTTGGTTTATGGAGTGCATTGGCATCCACACCTCCGGAAAGGATCTTTCCTGAAGAAGGAATTACCGTATTATGAGCACGAGCAAGCCTTGTGATGGAGTCCAGAAGTATGACTACGTCATGGCCACACTCAACCATTCTTTTTGCTTTTTCATGCACGATATTGGCAACCTTAACATGTCTCTCAGCCTGCTCGTCAAAAGTCGAAGCAATCACTTCGGCATCTACACTTCTTGCCATATCTGTAACCTCCTCAGGTCTTTCATCGATCAGAAGTATGATCAGATAGATCTCAGGGTGGTTTTTGGTTATTGCATTTGCCACCTGTTTTAGCAGGACGGTCTTTCCTGTCTTTGGCTGAGCCACGATCATTCCTCTTTGCCCTTTACCGATTGGCGCAAAAAGGTCAAGTATCCTTGTTGAGAATTCATGAGGATCATGTGAAAGACTGATCTTCTCATCAGGAAACAGCGGGGTCAGGTGCTCAAAACTCACCCTGTCCCTGATCTCATCGGTGGTTTTGTTGTTAACCGTTGCGATCCTTAATAAGGCAAAATACTTTTCCCCATCCTTTGGTGGACGGATGAAACCCTGGATGGTGTCTCCAGTCTTTAGTCCGAAGAGCTTTATTTGAGATGGTGAAACATACACGTCATCAGGACTTGCCAGATAATTATAATCTGTCGACCTCATGAAGCCATATCCATCTTGCATGATTTCCAGAACCCCTTCACTTTCAATTACTCCTTCGAATTCCTTGAAATTTGGTTTAGGTGGTCTTTTGTCCTGCCTTTGCCTATCCCTCCTAAAGTCTTCTTTTGAATCTTTTGATTCTTTTGAATCCTTAGGACCTTTTCCTTTTGGTTCGGATTCCTGGCTTTCCCCGGAGTCATCCAGATCCGGAAGTTTAAAATCAAATTCCTCGTCGAGATTTAAGGGTTCCTCAACCTTTTCTTTTTTGCCCTTTTCCTTAGGCTTGTTATTTGGTTCTTTCACGAGTACCTCCTCTTCTTTATTGCTGTTTTTTATTTTTTTTATCTCATCCGGGTTGGATGCTTGAAAGTCTAGGATTTTATATACCAGATCCTTTTTTTGAAGTTTCTTGAAATTGTCGAGCTTAAGTTGTTCAGCAAGCTCTTTTAATTCCGAGAGGAGCTTAACGTTTAATTCCTCAATGGTGTACATGCAGTTAGAGAGATTATTGAGATAAAATTTATAATAATGAAATGAGAATTTGGGCGGAATTGAATAATTCGTCCCAAGTAGACACTGCAATATTAAATGTTTCCAAACTGAATTTGCAAATTTTGTCTCGTTAAAATGATTCTTTCTAAGAAAATGACAATTTTGAATTCTCAATTCCTGAAGGAAAAATGCTTGAATTAAAAAGATTGCGTGAATCGACCGAAATGGTTGTTGAAGCTCTAAAAAAACGTGGCCTGAATGAGATTGGATCAGACATAGAATCCATCCTTAAACTTGATGAAAAGAGAAAAGGAGTTCAACAGGAACATGATGACCTCCTGGCCAAAAGCAACAGCCTTTCCAGGGAAATAGGAAATCTTATGAAGTTGGGAAAACGAGATGAGGCAGAAGAGGTCAAGGAAGAAACATATTCACTAAAGGAAAGATCCAAGGAGAAGGGCGAAGAGCTAAAGAAGTTGGAAGACGAGCTGCGTTCAAGCCTGGAATTGATCCCCAATGCTCCAAGTTCGAGGGTCCCATCAGGAACATCTGAAAATGAAAATGAGCAGTTGGATTCATTTGAAGGAAAAAAGCCAGAAATAAGCAATCCTATTCCCCATTGGGAAATTGGGGCAAAGCTTGGGATCATGGATTTCGAATTGGGAAACAAGATCACAGGAGCCGGTTTTCCGATTTATTTGGGTTCCGGGGCAAAACTGCAAAGGGGCTTGATCCAGTTTTTCCTAGACAAAGGAACAGAAGCAGGATATAAGGAGGTGTTGCCACCAATATTGGTTGGAAGAGATTCAGCCTATGGGACCGGCCAATTGCCGGATAAGGATGGCCAGATGTATCATATTCAGGAAGACGATCTTTTTGTGATCCCGACCGCAGAAGTTCCAATAACCAATATCCTTAGAGGAGAGATAATAGA
This sequence comes from Cytophagales bacterium, assembly GCA_028279065.1. GTDB lineage: Bacteria > Bacteroidota > Bacteroidia > Cytophagales > CCMP332 > JANQHS01. The sequence continues at coordinate 5,351 of JANQSY010000109.1, read as the reverse complement.
TCAATCAAAACTTCCAATTAAATTCATCGGATATACTCCATGCTTCAGAAGGGAAGCCGGGTCCTGGGGAGCGCATGTCAGAGGGCTTAACAGGCTTCATCAGTTCGATAAGGTTGAAATAGTTCAGGCAGTAAAGCCAGATGATTCATATGGTAAGCTTACCGAAATGTGTGATCATGTTGGGGGATTATTAAAGGAACTTAAGCTGCCATTCAGGACACTTAGGTTATGCGGAGGGGATATGGGATTCGCCGCAGCAGAAACGATAGATTTTGAGGTATTCTCCGGAGGGCAGGGGAAGTGGCTGGAAGTTAGTTCGGTGAGCAACTTTGAATCTTTTCAGACGAACAGGATGAAAACCAGATACCGGGACGAAAACAAAAAGGTCAATCTGCTTCATACCCTTAATGGAAGTGCCCTTGCATTGCCTAGGGTCCTTGCAGCAATTCTGGAAAACTATCAGGACGATAACGGTGTGGTAATTCCGGATGCTCTCAGGGCATATGTGCCTTTTGATAGAATGGATTACACTAACTGATTATCTCTAAGACTGTTCTGAAAGCAGCAAACTGTCCTTCAAAAAGGTCTTTGTGCTTCGTCTGTAGCTCTTCTGCATAATTCAGCCGATACCTTTCTAGATCGGAAGGGTCGGAACAGAAATATTGGATCGCATAGGTTGGATCTGGCCCCTGATTGCCCTCAGATAACCTCATGAATTTGAACTCATAAAAGCACCCGGTTTCGAGGACTTCAGGGATGTGTGTTTCTTTCATCCAACTAACCCATTTGCCTTCAATTTCTTTGGATATGGAAACAGTCACATTATAAACTAAGCCATTCATCTTGCCTCCAAGATATTCCATGTGGCTTGTTTGCCAAAGGAATTTCGTAATTGAGTATTTCCGAACAGGATGAAAAAATAAAATTGGAAAGTAGGTTTTTTAAACCCATGAGTAAGGAAAAGTCCCCACTTAAGTAAGATCCCTATCCATATCTTTGAGGCTTAATTGAGTTGCCTGGATGCAAAAGGAGAAAACGGTAGTCGATGCCAGAAAGCCTACCTCTACCTATAATTTAAAGGAGATCATAAAGTACAAAGACCTTTTCCTTGTCCTTGCCTGGCGGGATATCAGGGTGAGGTATGCGCAAACATTCCTTGGCCTTTTCTGGGCTGTTCTGCAGCCCTTATTCACGTTGCTGATCTTCACTTTGATCTTTGGAAAAGCTTTAAAAGTTGACACAGAAGGACTTCCTTATGCTGTATTTGCACTGGCCGGCATGTCCGCATGGTCTTACTTCGCGTTTGTCTTGGCCCAAAGCGGTTTGTCGATCGTAGGCTCCCAGGAAATGATCAAGAAGATCTACTTTCCAAGGCTTGTGATACCGCTTTCCAAGGCGATGGCTGGCTTCATTGATTTCCTGGTCTCGATCGCTTTTTTAATAATTCTAATGATCATTTACCAGGTTCCCCTTACCATACAAATCCTCTTTTTCCCGCTGTTTTTCCTTGTCAATGTCTTGACCTCTTTGGGAATTGGTATATGGACAAGTGCTTTGACCATTAGATTCAGGGACCTTCAACATGTTATTCCCTTTGTGGTTCAGATAGGACTTTATGCGACCCCAATTGCATATCCTACAAGCCTTATTCCGGAAAACTATCAAATGCTCTACTACTTAAACCCGATGGTCGGAATTGTGGAAAGTTATAGGTACAGCCTGCTTGGCTTGGATCCTCCGGGGACTATGGGTTTGGTCTCAATGGGAATAGGAATTCTTGTTTTCTTTTTTGGGCTCTTTTACTTCCGAAAGGTTGAAAGGACAATGGCTGATATAGTCTGATATGAGTGAGATCGCAGTAAGGGTTTCAAATCTGGGTAAGAGGTTCCAACTTGGTCTTGCTAAGAGTGGGGATTTTAGAGAGAACTTCGGAAGAAGACTAAAGCACCTGGTAGGAAAAACAGTGCCTGGAGAAGAATTCTGGGCGCTGAAAGATATTTCCTTCGAGATCAAAGAAGGGCAGGCAGTCGGTATCATAGGAAAGAACGGAGCCGGAAAAAGTACCCTTCTAAAGATCTTATCAAGGATAACAGAGCCAACAAAGGGACGGATAGAGATCCTGGGAAGAGTTTCCTCATTGTTAGAGGTGGGGACCGGTTTTCATCCCGAGCTTACAGGCAGGGAGAACATCTTTCTGAACGGGACCATACTCGGTATGTCCCGCAGCGAGGTAAAGTCGAAGTTTGAGGAGATCGTCGATTTTAGCGGCATTGAGGAATTTATCGACACCCCTGTAAAGCGTTATTCTTCCGGGATGTCTGTACGACTTGCTTTCTCCGTAGCTGCGCACCTAGAACCTGAAGTGATGATAATTGATGAGGTTCTTGCTGTGGGAGACGCGGATTTCCAAAAGAAATGTATAGGTAAAATGAGCGAGGTAACAAGTTCGGGAAGGACAATAATCTTTGTTAGCCATAATATGGGTGCTGTTCAATCCCTGTGCGACATGGGCATCTTGATCAAGGATGGGCTTATTGCTTCTATGGGAGATGTCCAGGATTGCATTCATGATTATTTTAAGAACTCCTATCTGGACTCCAGCGAGATCCCTTTATTGGAAAGAACCGATAGAAAAGGTTCTGGTGAGGTTAAATTGGATAAAGTGGAACTCCTGGTAGATGGAGCAAAGTCAAATATCTTAAAAACAGGGGCCGATATAAGATTCAGGTTTTGGCTGAAAAAGAACTCCTCCGTTTCAATAAACCATTTAAAGCTTGATGTAGCTATCAATGGATCTTACAATGAAAAGGTTTCATGGTGTACAACAGATCATGAATCCGGACCAGAGGACTTTTCCGGATCAAGATTCATTGACCTCATGATCCCAAAATTTCCCCTTAATCAAGGTAGGTATTCACTCACCCTGTTCTTAATGGTGAACGGAGGTATCAGCGACTGGATCAAAGAAGCCTTTTACTTCGATGTTGAATCAGGGGATTTTTATGAAAATGGCATGGTAGTCGAAAAGAATAAGGCAGTAATGCTCTTTGACTACAAAATGGAATTTGGCAACTCGTAAAAAAGGTCAGTTAAGTTATTCAGGCATCTTCTGCCTCTACAAGCTCGACCTCTGGGACCATCCTCTTCATTAAGTTTTCTATTCCTGATTTTAAGGTAAGGGTAGAAGATGGGCAGCCCGAGCAAGAACCTTTTAGTTGAACCTTGAGCGTTCCCTCCTCGAAGGACTTGAAAACAATCGCACCACCATCCATTTCTACAGCTGGTTTTATGTATTCGTCCAAAACCACCTTAATCCTGTCCTCAAGCTGATCGCCCTTAGCCTGAACTACTTCTTCTTCTTGAATCTCGTTATCAACCACATTCTCCCCTTTTTCCAGGATGGATTTTATCAATGGCCTCAACGAGGGAGCCAGTTCTTCCCATTCCGCCTCTTCTTTTTTGTTAAGGGTGATAAAGTTTGAGGTAATAAACACCCGATCAATTGGAGCTGAATCAAACAATTGCTCTGCAAATTTTGAGTCTTTTGCTTCCTCTTTTGAAGCGTACTCCACACTGCTTCCGGGGGGAAGCAGATCATAATTTATCACAAACTTCAGAGAGTTTGGGTTGGGATTGGATTCCGTATAAACTTCAGTAGGTCTTTTTGTTGCCATATGCCCTTAACGCTTAGTTGTCCTGGTTGGTTCTGTTCTGGTTGGAAGCTTCAATTTCATGTTCTGTACTGGCTATAAATGAAGCAACGGTTGCATCTCCTGTTACATTGGCCACTGTCCTGCACATATCCAAAAGCCTGTCAACAGGAAAAATGACTGCGATCCATGCAGGATTCAATCCCACGGATTGTAAGACAATGATCAGCATTATCAAACCTGCACTTGGGACTGCCGCTGAACCTATGGAAGCAAGAGTGGCAGTCAATACGATCATCAATTGCTGTCCCAAACTCAGATCTACCATGTGGATCTGGGCCAGAAAAACCACCGCAATGGCCTGATAAAGGGATGTGCCATCCATATTTACCGTGGCTCCGATAGGAAGAACAAAACTGGTTACCTCCTTTGATACTCCCAGATTTTGGTTCACGCAATCCATGGTCACAGGAAGAGTTGCTGCACTGCTGCTAGAAGAAAAGGCCAGAAATTGTGCCGGAGCAAGCCCTTTGGAAAACTTCTTAAAGGTCAGGGATTTGATTATAGCATGAACAACGCTGGGGTAGATCAGGAAGATCAACAAAGAAAGGCCCAGCACAACTGTAACAATATACCATGCGAGTGTCCTGAAGATCTCAAAGACTTTTCCGGGATCGCTCCCTGCCATTTTATTTATTTGCCCAGCCAGCAATGCAAAAACGAAAAATGGGGCGGCTTTCATAATTATGTGAACCATCTGAAGAAAGACTTCCGACAAAGAATGGATTACGTCAATAATGGGCTTAACCCGATCCTGAGGCAGACTAACCAGTGTAACCCCAAAGAAAATGGCAAAAAAGATGACCTGGAGCATTAGTTTGTTGTCACTGAAGGAGACGAAAATGTTGAAGGGCACCATGTCGATCAGGAATCTAAGGGGGCTATCATTCCTGTTGCTCATAGCATCCTCGATCTTTTTGTTGATCACAGATTCGTCAATTTCATCGGAAGAACTGCCGCCTGAAGGTCCCTCTTTCAGATAGGTTCTTCCATCCATGATCTCCACCCCCTCAGTCTGACTTACCCATTTTTCATATTCCAATCGGTTCTCCAGCCTTTGGGACTCAGCCATCTGAGAGCCTGGCTTAATGGTGTTCACCAATAGAAGTCCAAGAGTGACTGCCATAATGGTAGTTGCCAAATAGGCCAATAAGGTCTTTGCACCTATCCTACCTAACTTCTTGATATCTGTAAGGCCAGAGATTCCCTGAATAATTGAAAACAACACCAATGGGACAGCAATAAGCTTAAGCAATCGAATGAAAATATCTCCAAATGGAGAGATCCAGTCTTCAGTGAATTCCGAAAAATCGAAGTAGGCTGAAAGAATAGCCCACACCACACCTAGAATCAGCCCGATGAGGATTTTTATATGTAAGGGGAGTTTTCTCATCAATAATGTTTTGCAAGTTTATTGAGCATTATGAAATCTGCAATGACCAATCTTGACATTGCCGTTACAATTGGCACTGCCCTTGGAACTACACAAGGGTCATGCCTACCAGAAGCTTGTATTCCAACCTCATTGCCCTGATCATCTATTGTACTTTGGTCTTTTCCTATGGTGGCGAGTAATTTTCGGGGGCAATTTATTCGACATCGCAATTCGGGGTCGCAATCCAGGAAGCCAGCCGGCGCACT
>JANQSY010000020.1 GCA_028279065.1 Cytophagales bacterium | reverse complement strand
CCTATACTTAAAATGGCGGCATCCCCAAACCTGTACCAAGCCCCAAAAACCACATCGGTCTTGGCCAAAATCCCAAGTGGGGTATCAAACATTCTATAGGTATAATAAAGACCACCATTTACCTGAAGTAATCCTGCCTGGTACTGTATTAGGACGTTGGGGGAAATGTCGGACTTGGAATTCATATGGATCTCAAACCCCCCATGGTATTTGATCAATAATGGAACTCTGGAGGTCTGATCATCGATGAAAGACTCATTTGGCATATTCACATTTGACACCACAAGTCCATTGTAGGCGCTCATACCGGTAAAAAGGTAGGATTGCTTTGGATTATAGTAGAATAACACTCCGATGTTAAAAACAGGATAAATGACATTGTTCTTGAGGGTGCCTTCTCCCGCATCGATATTGGGATCATAGCCCGAAACAGGGTTGAATTGAGACCCAAACTCAAGGCTTGAGAAATCAAAGTTCTTTTGAACAACTCCAATCTGACCCCCAACTGAGAAGACCCTCAACTTTTTCCGGTCCATTGGGAAGTTATAGGCAAAGGATCCCATGACCATATTGGTTGTAAAGTTTCCATCACCAGCCCTATCCTTAAAAAAGGTAAGGCCTGCCCCACCATAGTGCTTTTTCCTGAAGCCGCGCTGCCGCAAAGGTGCGATCAAGGAAACCTGTGTGGTGATATAGGGTTGAACCGCTGAAGCCCATTGTGATCTGAATGCCGAATTAAGTGCAAGGGTCTCATAATTTCCGACGAGGGCCGGATTAAGGAATAAGGAAGAGGCATAGTATTGAGAGAAGGTTGCATCCTGAGCTTTTACACCAAAAGAAATGGAAAACAGTAAAAGGAGGATCGATATGGTTCTTCTCAATTTCATCCTATCTGATCAGGTTAACCGTACCGGCTTTTTCGAAGGATTCACCTGAGCGGAATTTACCCCTAATATAGTAAGTATAGACACCCTGAGGCACATTTCCACCGGTAAATGCCGAGCTGGTTCCATCCCATCCATTGAACTTGGCTTCGTTGAGGTCGGTGGTGCTATAGACCTTATTTCCCCACCTGTTATAGATGGTCAACTCGAATTCAGAAGCCTGAATATTGTAGCCATATACCTTGAAGGTCCTGTTTTCCAGATTATTGCTATTTGGCGAGAAGGCATTTGGCAGATAGATCTGCTCATTGTTTGTGACCGTAAACGGTAGGGCAAGAGTATCAGAACATCCATTTGCATTCTCTGCTCTAAGCGCCACTATGAATTCTCCATCAATATTATAGATATGTTGCGGATCAAAATCCAACAAACCTCCATTCCCATCTCCAAAATCCCAATAATAGAAGGCAGCGGATTTATCCTCATTGATAAATGTGATAGTCTGATCGATCTCCCCTACAGGAACTGAGAAGGTAAATTCTGCTGAGGGAGCATCAAGTACAGTCACTCTCTCCTGATCAGAAACCGCGGTGCATGGGTTAGAAAGATCCATTGTGAATGTCACATCTCCTTGATCAAGGGCACTTGGGATATAGTCTGTGACGGAATCCGTAGGGGTGGTCAGGACTCCAAGTCCATCGGTAGACCATTGATAGACAAGGCTGTCTCCGGTGTACTGCCCTTCCAGGAATAGGGTATCGTTATTACAGAATGGGAATTGGGTGGTGTCAATGACAATCGTTACTCCGGGATCCCTCAATTCATAAACCTGAACAGTGTCCGAAATATCATAGCAATCTCCATCCCCCAGTGTCAGTTGCCATAGGCCATCGTCAAATACCTCAATTGTTTCGGTGAAAAGTGAATCACCAGTCAAAATATTGTGCCAGACATAAAGAAGAACATTATTATCCGCGGAACTAAGTTCGTTTGTATCTCCGGGACAAAGGATTGTATCCCCTAAAATGGTCGCATTTGGAATGCCAAGAACATTCATGAATTGGCTTTGTGAGGTATCTGCACAACCTCCTAAAGTAATGACCTGGCAATAGTAGTCTCCTGTGCTGTCAACTATATAAATACTATCGGTAGCTCCAGGTATTGTATCTCCATCCCTAAACCATAAATACATATACTCCGAACTGGTTGGTGTGGCTCTTAAGGTATCTGGCGTATTTGAACAGAAGGTCCTATCTGCTGTTGGGAGCATCACAACTTGAGCCAGGGTGTCAACCTGGATATCAAATCTTTCTGTTCTGGCACAAACTTCAAACGAATACTCCACTTCTATGAATGCGTTTGGATCAGCCTGCCCCCAGACTACTAATATTTCATCCAGTTGTGGAGGAGGATTATTTGAGAAATTAATATTGTTTGCACCGGCTGGGACCATATTGGATATAGTCCAAATACTTGAGGCAGCAGTATTCGGAACCGGGAATTGAACGTCATATCTTCTTACATCACCATCAGCACAAGCTACTGTATCCAGACCTAGGATACTTACCAATCCAGGATCCTGCGAAATATGCATGTCGTAGGAATCAGTAGTAGAACAACCGGAGGCATTATCAGTCTGCGTTAAAATCAATTGATAATCCCCGGGTCCTGTGATAAGTACCCAAACCAGGCTATCGGTAAAGGAACCAGAGATCTGCGCAGCACCAGGAGTGGTATTCAAAGTCCAGGAATAGCTGTGAGCAACATTATTTGGATTCGCCGAGAAGTATAGGATCGAATCTACATTCGATTCGCAAATTGTATCCTGAGGCAGGTTAGTGCTTATAAAGGTTACAGGTGAAGGAGTTAAGGTAACGTCCAGATAAACCGAATCAAAGCATGGGCCGTGAGTTGCGGCAAAGGCTACCCAGCCAGTTGGTCCAGTTCCCCATTGCACCTCTACCGTCCCATTTCCGGAGCTAAGTACCGTTCCATTTGGGGAAACGTAAGGAGTATAAATAGCCAGCCCGGTTGCAATGAAATTGGTAACATTATATGTGACAATTGACCCTTCGCATGTATCAAGAGCTCCGCCAAATCTTGCATCTACAGTATCGAAGGTGGTAATGATAAACTGATCTATACTATCGCATCCATTTTGATTGGTTCTTACCAGCACCAGGGTATCAGAGCCTAAGTTGTTAACAGGTGCATTATTGAAGGCGATATTAACATTTGTTAGCCCTACGCCGCTTTGATTAAACGGACCGTTATGACTTCCAGGAGTCAGGAACCAGGTAAAGGTGTCTACCGGATTCGGGGATACCGCATTGAAAACTTCAGTGCTTGTCAGACAAACTGAATCTGTTCCGTTAATCTCAGGGTTGGGTTTCGAAAATACCCATACAGTCAAGGTATCCGTAACAGGACAAGTCACAGGTCCAACTCCACTATCGGGTGTAAAGTATAGTTCCGTTTGCCCTGGATCTGTCCATCTCACATCCACATTGTTGACTCCATTGGATGGGCCGTTGAACGATCCAAGAGGTGGAGACCTCAATGCCCAATCTCCTTGAACCAGAGGATTTGCAATGTTATAGGCGTAATCATCGGTATGACAGACTGTGTCAAGACCAATAATGGGGTACTGCTGTGCTGTATCAACTTGAATAGTAATTGGTGGTGAACTGCTCAAACATCCATTTACATCCTGCACTTCAAGCCTGTAATCACCAGCGGAATCAATAAGAGCAGTTGCAGTAGTAGCACCAAGACCTGGTCCCAAAACCGTGTCCGCTGGGGCTGGATCTTTTACCCAGGTGTAGAAGGATGTCCCAACTATGGTCCGCGCTTGAAGGGTTACGGATCCGCCTTCACAGAAGTGGGTATTCCCGGAAATGGTATCAACCACAGCCTCCGGAAGCGGATTTACAATAAGAAGCACATGATTTGAGGTATCATTACAACCAAGACCAGTATTCAGTTCAGTCACCTGCACCCAATACTCCCCAGAATCCAAAATGCTTGCATTGGTTATCGTTTCAGAGTTAAGGGTACCCAATGGAGCCCCATCCCTGAACCATTGGTAATTATACGTCCCTCCGCCTGGGTTAATAGCAGTAAAGGTGAATGAACCGCCGGTACAGATCTCCACAGTTCCAGAGGTATCAACCTCTGCCGATGGTAGAGGAAGCACAGCCACTCCAACCGAATCAGAATAACCCAAGCACCCAAGACCAGATTCATAAGTAGCATAATAGGTCCCCTGTTCAGTTGCAAAGAAGGATGGGTCATTGAACCAAACGGCTGAGTCCACTCCACTGCTTTTCACGACTCGCCAAACAATATTGACAAAACCTCCAGGGTTCAGCAGCTCTATCTGTACATCACCCCCCAGGCAGAAGGTAGCAGTATCACCCCCACCAACTACCTGTGCAACAAGCTGAGGCAAAGTATCAACATCCACTAGAACCGAATCAGACCTGTTCTCACAATCGTTCAGGCCAATTATTGCGACATGGAACAATCCGGAATCTATCAGGCCACCCATTCCAAAATGGAGAGTGTCTTCATTGAATCCTTGCAGGACTGTATCCGGCGGATTGATTCCATCGGTTTTGATCCAGGAATAATATTGCCCAGGAATATGGGTTTGAACCGCCAGGAAGGCAGTGGAATCCCCACAAATAGAAATAGGGGTGATATCACTAAGAGTGGAATCCGGTAATGGAAGAACGGTAATATCGATCGATTGAGTATCGGTGTAACACATAGCCGAATCAATAGCATATACTGTATAGGATTGATCCGTGGTTGGTCCCACCCATAGTGAACCAGGATAAGTGACATCTCCTGTACTCCAGAAGTAATTCCTTGCGTCGGTATGGTGACTTGGGTCTATGGCTGCAAATAGCAGTGAAGAGTCCGTCAAGCAAATAGTATCAAATGGATTCACAGAAATGGTAGGTAAAGGATTTACCCATACACTATCCCTTAAAATTGAAACACAATTGAAAACCGGGTCCCTGAACTCCCATGAATAATAGAAATACCGAGGTGATGTTGGAATATCAGTATTCAATGGGAAAACCGATTCTTTGCCGGGAATAAAACCTGTAGAATCAATCATTTCCGGCGTTGGTGAAATGTAGGCGACTCCGGGAAGGCCAGGAGGCGTTTCCACAGGATCATCTCTCAGAATGGTATGATTGAAATTCTGGGGAGGAAGATTAAAGAATCTCGCATAGATGGAATCCCCAAAACATATTGTATCCTTGGACAATTCCCATTGAACAGAGGCATACCTGTTCAATGAAACCCATAAGGTATCAACTATTGTACAGCCATTCTGATTGGAATCAGAAACCGTGATCTCAAGCCTTGAGACAACGGAATCGGGGTTAACGAAGTAAGTAACCGCACCGCCAATACCCGGAGGCCTATTGTTGAAGTTTACGAGGAATCCACCACTTAAGGTCCTCCAATCCGCAAGAGTAGGAGGTCTTAGGTTTGCTCCATTATTCAGCAACCAATAAACTGGCAAATTCGGATTGGTTGGACTCGCAATGCAACCAAACAATGTATCGGATGGCAATGGAGCAAGCCCGTCGTCAGAAAAGCTGAAATCAGGTAATGGATTGATGACAATGACCACTGAATCGGTATTGGCACACATATTATCGTCATTGGTAACTGTGACAGCAAAAGTCGAATCCAGGATTGGAGAAACAACGATCATTGAATCGGTGTCCCCGTTATTCCACAAATAGGTTAAAGAACCATAGCTCTGATTGTTGGTGCCCAAGGCAATGATCGTGGTGTCCTCTCCTTCACACATTTTAAAGAATTTAGGTGTGGTAAAGGCAATCGATGGAAGTGCGTTAGACCTGAAAGGCATTGAATCCGTCTTAGAGCAGCCGAGGGAATCGGTAGCCGTCAAAATAATTGTGGTATCCCCAACAAACGAGGCGGTAAGGGTTGGTTTTTCCAGGGTTGGATCATTAAACAATCCTGCTGGTTCCCATGAAAAAGAGAAGTTTACGCCATCCAATCCTCCTGTGGCGGTTTGAGCTGACCCGGGAGCTCCGAATTGAATGCTATCTCCAAAACACAAGGAATCAGTACCACCAAGGGTCAGGCTGATCTCGTTGTTATGGAAGAGGGTTACTGTGTCATAAGCATTACACAGAACTGAATCTTCTACTTCCAGGACATATATGTGGTCGAATAGAACCAAAGCATTTCCATTCTGGTTGAATCGCGGGTTCTTTTGGTTTGTGAGATCAAGGAAGGCCATGGAACCACTTGGACTGGTCCAGTTGCAGGTCAGTGGGGAAGTTCCTCCGGTGGTTGTAGTATCTCCATTGTACAATTCTGCGCCAAGTCTCACTGTCTCTCCGAAGCACAGCGAATCATCCATGATCAATCCGACGGATATCGAGTCATTCACCCAAACAAATACACTATCTCTGGCAGTACAGCTGAATGAATCGGTGGCTGTTATGGAATACCATTCCCTGATCACCGAATCCGCGGTCAAGGTAGGATTGTAAAGGGTTGGATCATCCAGTTTGTTCGTTGGATCCCATTGGAATGTAAGGGTTCCAGTTCCACCCGATGGCCCTATCAGTTGGTCTCCCAGAAGATCATCTTCTCCAAAGCAGAATACAGTCGTATCAGGGTCAGTAATATCATAAGCATAGACATCTATCTGGCTATCAAACGTCACGGTGACCGTATCAAAAGCGTCACACATCCCTGCATCCTGTATCCACAATTGGTAATTGAATACTCCAGCCAAATTATTTACCAGAGTATCTATGATCTGATCTCCGGCTGAAACGAGATTGAAATTACCGCCTGGAGGAGGCACAAGAGGGATCCAGTTATAAGTTATTGGGAATTCCGCGCTAGCCACCAAGGCCACCAATAGAAGCGTATCTTCCTTACAAGCAATGGAGTCTGAATTGCCGAGCAAATCCTGAACATCTGCAGAGATAGTTAAAGTATCCCTGACCCTGATCGTAATGGATGAATCAATCTGGCAATACACCTGATGTGGAACCAGGGTATCGATCAGGGTAAGTGTCAGGTTGTGGAATCCAGAACTGTCTGCAAAGAAGGTCGGATTCAAAACAGATGCGTCGCTCAAGTAACTGCTTGGATTCCAGTCATAGCTATAGTTAGCCACAACCGGCGCAGGATTAACAATCGGATTAATAACCAAGGTATCTCCAAAACAAAGAACAGAATCTGTCCCAAGTACAGTGGTAATTGTGATTGCAGGATTCAGGGTAAGCTCCATTGAATCGACAACCTCACAGGTTTGTGCACTGACTGTGTCCCTTACAGTAAGGTACAGGGTAACTGTAGTCCTTGTTATTAAAGGTGCAGTATTTATGATGATCGGATTCGGAACATTTGGATCGACCATTACTCCTAAAGGATCTGTCCAGGAATAAACAAAAGGATCACCTGAACCCCCTGATCCGGCAGGTATTCCTCCTATCTGAACAGTATCAAAATAACACACAGCAGTATCTGGGCCTGCGTCAGCAATAATGGTATCGTTCACCCTTACCTGAATTGTATCTCTTCCAATACAACCAATTGCATCAGTTCCGGTAACCGAGATCGAATAAAGGCCTGAAGCAAGTCCCATGAAATAGGGATCTGCTATAGTATCACTTGGGCTAAATACTCCTGCAACAACCGGATCTGAGATCCACTGGTAGCTATGTGGATCGATTCCACCCGAGTCAACCGGGTTTATCCCCAATTGAACGCTATCACCATAACAGACAACAGAATCAGCAAATACAGCATTAGCTACGACTTTAGAATTGAATGTTATGGTAACAGAATTTGTATCCTGACATCCTGTTACTCCGTCGGTTACGGTTACCAAGTAGGTAACGGTGTCACCGATATCTATGCTGTTTATCACGAGTGGGTTCAGGGCATTGCTATCCGCAACATCATTGAAATAGGTCAGTGGGCTCCAAAGGACACCCAGGTTAGCGGTACCCGATCCACCTCTTGCCGTGCTATCTGGTGTCAATCCACCAAGGATAACTGAGTCTTCAAAACAGATGATAGTATCATTTCCGGCAAATGGAATGATCTCCGGATTGACCATAACCTGGACCGTATCTACGTCAAAACAGGTACTGTCATCTGTTACTGTTACTATGAAGTCAAAGGAGTTTACTGTGTCGCCAACGAACAAAGGATTGGAAGCCGTCGTATCATCCAGCAGGCCTGCGTCATCATTTCCTGTGGTCAAAGTCCACAGATATGAGTAAAGTGGATTTCCACCCGAGGCGGTAACCGAATCAGGAAATATTCCCCCAAGGATGAGGCTATCCTCAAAACAGAGCAGGGTATCATAGCCTGCAAAGGCCCTGGGGTTTTCAAGCTCAAA
>JANQSY010000190.1 GCA_028279065.1 Cytophagales bacterium | reverse complement strand
AATGGAAATCCTATTCCCTGGCTAACCTACCCGGCAATAGATTTTCTTGATCAAAGGATAGGCAGAACCCAAAGTGTTTTTGAATATGGAGCCGGATCTTCAACACTCTGGTTGAGTGAAAGAGTCGCTTCTATCACTTCTTGCGAGCATGATTTTGACTGGTATGAGAAAACCAAGGAATTGCTCAAGGACAGTTCTAATGCATCGGTCATTTTCAAAGAACTTGAAAAGGGAGCAGATTATGAGGAAGAAGTAATAAACCAAAACCAACAGTTCGACATCATCCTTATCGATGGAAGAAGAAGGGTAAAATGTGCGATCAATTCATTGAAAGCCCTATCCGATAAAGGGGTTTTGATATGGGATAATTCAGACAGAGAGGAATACAAGGAAGGTATCGTGCAGGTGTTAAAAAACGGCTTCCGAAGGCTTGACTTTTTTGGCCCTGCTCCAGGGAGTTTCAGAGCCTCATGCACCTCGATCTTTTACCGAACGGATAATTGCCTCGGGATCTGAAACCCGCCTTTACCCTAAAATGGATTAATTTGTTTTCGATTTTCAACTTTCTCTATGAGCACGTTTCAAGTAATACTGTATAAGGAAGATTATTATGAGGAGATAACCCGGATGGGGGAATCCAGAATAATTGAAGACCATCCGGATAAGGTCTTTTGGGGAAATGTTAACCTCCATGGAGATCAGGAACAGCTTCAAAAGGTATTTGAAAGGATCCATGCCCACCCAATGGTTCAGAGAGGTATTCTTGATAAGACCAAAAGGCCAAGGATCCAGGATTTTGAAGAAGCCATCCTCCTGCAGGTCTATTCTGTCAACAAGGACGAATCCGGAGAATTTGAACTTCTAAAATTCATTTTGGGGCCAAAATTTGTCATCTCTTTCCAGGAAAAAGATGGTGACCCTTTTGATGGGGTTAGGAAAAGGCTTCAGGACAACAAAGGAATTATACGATCAAAAGGAGCTGATTTTCTTCTCTTCAGATTGTTGGAGGCAATCATCGAAGGATACTTTGACCTGGTTGAAGACCTCCAGGGATTGGACTTCTTTTCGAAAAGCAGACTGGGGGATTGGAATCCGGACCCAGCTTCCATGAAAAGTATGGAAAACCTGAACCAAAGGCTCTTTGAAATAAAAAAATCCATACGGCCATTGATCGAGACTGTAGCATTTCTGGAAAAGGGCCTATCGGGCTTGATACATAAAAAGAACGCAAAATACTATCATGACTTACGGCAACAATGCCAGTTTCTCATAGATTCTATCGAATCATTTGAGCATAGGCTGGAGAGCTCCATCAACCTGTTTTTCACCATGCAGGGTCATCGTCAGAACCAGGTAATGAAAACACTTACGGTGGTATCCTCCATCTTTATTCCACTCACCTTTTTAGCCGGGATCTATGGGATGAATTTTGAGTACATGCCGGAACTGGATGACAAATACTCATACTTCATTGTTTTAGGGATCATGTTTTCGATCGCGGTGGGAATGACCATCTTCCTCAAGATGCGGAAGTGGTTTTGACGCCGATCTGACCTACAAGGAAAAGTCCCAATCCAACCGGGAAGAGGCAGGAGGAATAAAACAACACATGATAATAACCGGGCAAAAAACCCAGATTGCCCCAGAACATTATCCCCTGACCAAATATTATCAATTCTGTTAGGATCACACCTGCAGTAAATACCCAAAGGCCAATGGAGGAGATCCTTTTTTCCACAGAAAAATATTCCTTTTCAACAGCATAAGCGAAAGCAAACAAACTGGCTACTCCAAGCAGTACCAGATGAAAGAATCCTATTACGAGGTTGCGTATGGTATAGGCTACGGTGGCGATCTCAGGAACCCAGACCAGGAATTGTACCATAACCTTAAGGAAAAAAGCGACCATACTGAACATGAACAGGTTACGTGTGAATCCAGAATAGTTTGCGAAGAACTCCTTTTGCTTGTCATAAAGAATTTTGGAAAGGAAAAAGAGGGATAGAAGTTGGATCAGAACACCAAGGCTATTGATGTAAAAGACCGGCTTCAAGGGCGTGGCCCAGGATAGAGCAAGGGCAAAGGTCAACAAGCAGGAAACAAATAAAAACCAGAAAAAATATGATCCACTTTTCAGTGAGTAAGCTATTTCTTTTCTATCCAGATCCCTGAAGATCAAAGCAAATACAGCAAAAATGAACCAGCCATTGAATTGAAAATGAAGGTAAAACTGAATTGTCAGATAATAGGGAATCGATCCTCCCTCGCCGGCAGCAACCAAGGCTGGTAAAATGAATACGGAAATAGTGGATAGCAGGTAAAAAAACAAGGAGGCATTTAGGAACATTCTGGAAAGCGAGCCTCCCTCCTTTTCCTTAAACAGGAGACTGACTACCAGAATAATGGATACGGCTCCATGCAGACCCGCAAATACACCGCTTGGGATAGAATAGCCTGAAAAAAAGAATGAAACAGCCATAAGGATAATTGTGGCCATAATCATCCATAGAAAAAGCCTGGTTTTTCTTTCCGGTACCCCGGAATAAAAGGAGTTATAAGCGAAAAGGAATAAGGCTGGAAAAAGCCAGCCCAACATTGCAACATGTGAATGTGCATGTAGCGCATTACGATAATCCATCACAGGGATCTCCACAACGAATGCCATCCTCAGCAGCGTGCCAAACAAAACTGCCAGCATCAAACTCAATGCTGGCAGCCAAATCCATTTTTTATTCAGCATTTCAGGAACCTACTTCCTGTCCATCGTTAGCAAACATGAATTCAAGTATATCCCTGGATTGTTCGATCGTGATGTTTTGGTTGGGCATTCTGACCAGGCATTGTTTCAGAAGCTCTTGGGCCTGAGCATCCTCTGCTAGCATAATATCAACATTGGTGATCATATTCATGATCCATTCAGGTTTTCTGATCTCTGTCAGACCTTTCCAGCCGGGACCAACAACTCTCTGATCATCAAGTTTGTGACAAGCTGCACATTTAAGCTCATAAATTGCTTTTCCATTCTCAACCATTTCAGCATCGAGTGGGGAATTCAATGATACACTTGTCACCTCCCCAACACCTTTGCCATCATCAGTGCTTTTGGTCTCTACTTTATATTTATCCGCCTTGTCAGAACCCCCTTCAGAATCGGACCCAGAGGAACATGCGAACATGAAAAAAACAACAGCTAAAACAGTGATTATCCGGTACATATCTCGATTTGGTTTGTTACTTCAAATATAGCTTTTCAAAATAGATCCTTACAGGTTTTTTGCCCTTTGATTAGCCTCATCGGGCGGTATGATTTTGGTCATTTTACCTACTAAGTAGTCTTTCAATTTTAGCCGCTTCAAGATCAAAGACATTTGAGATTTCTAACTAAAACACCTATTACCATGAAAAGTACGTTGAACTTCCTCTCAAGGGGGTTGTGGGCCGTTGTATTGGTAGGCTTGTTCCTTGGAGCATGTAACAATCAGGGCTCAAACAATCAGAAGGCAGGAATGCTCTCCTCTGATGTAGCCTCCCAAGTTTATGTGCCACCTGGACAGCATGATGAATTCTATGCCTTTATGTCCGGAGGCTTTAGCGGTCAGATCGGTGTCCATGGACTTCCGTCGGGAAGACTTCTAAGGATCATCCCGGTCTTCTCCGTAGATGCTGAAAAAGGATATGGTTTCAATGAAGAGACCAAGGCACTATTGAATACTTCTCATGGTTTTGTTCCCTGGGATGATTCTCACCATCCGGAGCTTTCACAAACAAATGGTGAAACCGATGGAAGGTGGATCTTTATCAATGGAAACAATACGCCCAGGCTTGCGAGGATTGACCTCACAACCTTCGAAACCGCTGAGATTATTGAGATCCCAAATAGCGGTGGAAACCACAGTTCTCCTTTCACCACCGAAAACACCGAATACGTAGTTGCCGGAACAAGGTTCGGAGTTCCCTTCCCACAACAAGATGTCCCTATAAGTTCTTATGCTGAGAACTTCAAAGGGACTTTGACCTTTGTAAAAGTTGAAGAAAATGGAGCCATGGATATCGCATTTCAGGTTCTTCTTCCTGCCTTTGACTATGACCTGGCTCACTCAGGAAAAGGAAAATCTCATGGATGGACCTTTTTCACCACATACAATACTGAAGAGCAGTCAACCCTGTTAGAGGTCAAGGCTTCCCAAAACGATAAGGATTACATAGCCGCGGTGAACTGGAAGAAAGCAGAAGAATACATTGCCTCTGGAAACTTCGAGGAAATGGAAACCCAGTACATGCGTAATTATTACGACGAGAAAAAGCATATGGCTTTCTCGGAAACCAAAACCAAAGTCAAGATCCTTACTCCTGAAAACTGCCCCGGATTGGTTTACTTCCTTCCAACTCCAAAATCTCCACATGGTGTAGATGTTGATCCAACCGGAGAGTATATTGTGGGTAATGGAAAATTGTCCTCGGACCTGACAGTTCACTCATTTACCAAAATGATGACCGCCATTGAGAATGGATCTTTCGAAGACGAAGTTGCTGGTGTTCCGGTCCTCAAGTTTGACGAAGTGGTTGGTGGTGTTGTAAAAGATGCAGGTCTCGGTCCATTGCACACCGAATTCGATGATAAAGGAAATGCCTATACCTCTTTCTTTATCACTTCAGAGGTTGTGAAATGGAAAGTAGGAACCTGGGAGGTTTTGGACAAGGCTTCCACCTTCTATTCGGTTGGTCATATCATGATCCCCGGTGGAGATTCCAAAAGCCCTGAAGGCAAATATCTGGTTGCTCTGAACAAGATCACTAAGGATCGTTACCTTCCCACCGGACCAGAACTTTGCCATTCTGCTCAGCTTTATGACATCTCAGGTGATAAAATGAAACTCTTAATGGATTTCCCAACTCAAGGAGAGCCTCACTACGCTCAAGGTATCTCTGCAGGAAGGGTAAAACCAAATGTTAAGAAGTTCTATCCTCTGGAAGAAAATGAGCACCCCTTCAGGGCCATGGGTGAAAAGGATGCGAGGGTTGAAAGAGAAGGAAATAACGTTCACGTTTACATGACAACGATCCGAAGTCACTTCGCTCCGGATAATATCGAAGGGGTGAAAGTTGGAGACAATGTTTACTTCCATGTCACCAATCTTGAGCAGGATTGGGACGTGCCACACGGATTTTCCGTAATGGGGGCAAATAATGCCGAGCTTTTGATCATGCCGGGTCAAACCGAAACCCTGTTGTGGAAGCCGACCAAAGTGGGTGTGTATCCTTTCTACTGCACAGATTTCTGCTCTGCTCTGCATCAGGAAATGCAAGGATACATAAGGATCTCCCCCGCCGGAGCTAATGTTGATCTGGCCTGGGGTCTAGGGGAAAGCGCTCCCTAGAAAGATAGTTAGGAATGTTCTCCTGGATTTGGAGTTTTCTCTTTGATTTTTCCTAACCGGAAGGGCTGTGGGCACGAAGGTGCCCGCAGACCCCTCCATTTCTCTTTAAACTAATGAAACACTTTCCGAAAATTTTGATGCTGGTGGGCAGCCTCCTGCTGCTCGTCATTTTTGCTTTTCCTATCTGGAAGATCATTTTGATCGCTCCCCAATACCCCAGTGGAGTGACCATGCTGATCTACTTAAATAAGATCGGAGGAACAGAACCCGGAACACTTCAAAATGTCAACATTTTGAATCACTATGTAGGAATGAAACCTATTGAACCTGATAGCATTCCTGAATTGACATACTTTCCTTTTATAGTCATAGGCTTAAGTGTATTGGGAGTGATCCTTGCACTGGTCAATAAAAGAAATCTATTCCTTGCTTTTGGAATACTATTGATCGTCCTGGCAGGTCTTGGAGTTTATGACTTCTACTTGTGGGAGTATGATTACGGCCATAATCTTGATCCCCACGCCCCGATCAAGTTCCCAGGTGCCTCTTTTCAACCTCCGTTGATCGGAAAAAAGGACATAATCAACTTTACCGCAATTTCTCTTCCGGCAACCGGGATTTACTTCTATGGAGCTGCCATTGTCGCCTCCTTCGTATCTTGGTGGTTTTCGAAGAAAAAAGCTTGAGAAAGCACTTCACTTGGTTGGTGTTTTTGGTCGGCTGTGGCAACGGACCAGAGCCGATCTTTTTTGGTGAGCAGACCTGCCATTATTGCAAAATGACCATTGTGGATCAACAGCATGCGGCCCAGGCGATCACCTCCAAAGGGAAGGTATATAATTTCGATGCCATAGAGTGCATGGTAAATATGGATATCCAGTCGCCCAAGAAAGGATTTGAAAAATACTATGCCTGTAACTATGAAGACCCTGGAGTACTGATCGATGCGGAAAATTCAGCTTTCCTTATTTCCAAGAAGATACCAAGTCCGATGGGGGCCTTTCTTACGGCTTTTCCAGATACCAACGCAGCAAAAAAAGTAGGGATGGAAAACGAAGACATCATCTTAACTTGGAGCCAGCTTAGAGAAAGGTTTAAGAATTATCATCCAGATCCAGACAACTAGTTTTTCCAATTGGTGCAGGGTTTTTGTGTCCTTCCTGTTCTTTTTCCCAGGGTTGGTTGATTGTTATTCAAGAAACATCGAAGTAAAACCAGGTGATAACAATAAATCTATTGAAAAGAAGATCCAATTAGCCACAAACCATGATACCTTGACCTTTTTTCCCGGGGAATACGAGCTGGAAACCATTATTATCCCAAAGCCATTAATCGTCATGGGAATAGATTTCCCAATAATTAAAAGCAAGACAGGAAATGAGATCATCACTGTGATCTCTGATAGTGTCCAAATAGTTGGCCTTCAATTAGAAGATGTTGAGACCTCATTTATGGTAGACAGAGCTGCGATCAGGATCAAGGACAGCAACCACTTTTTGGTTTCCAATAACAGGCTTATCAATACCTTTTTTGGCATCTACCTGGAGCATGCAGGTGATGGCTTGATCGAAAACAACATCGTTGCCGGAGATGCGACTGAAGAATCCACCTCTGGAAATGCCATCCATGCATGGTATTGCAAGAACCTCAGAATAATTGACAATCAGGTAACCAATCATAGGGATGGGATATACTTTGAATTTGTTGACAACAGCCTTATAAAAGGCAATATAAGTGCAGACAACCTGAGATATGGCTTGCATTTCATGTTCTCTAACGAGGACGAGTATATTGAAAACGAATTCAGGAATAATGGAGCGGGGGTAGCTGTAATGTTCTCAAAAAAGATCAATATGTACAGGAACAATTTCCTCTTTAATTGGGGAAATTCCAGTTATGGCCTACTCCTCAAAGAGATCTATGATGCCGAAATTGCCAATAATACTTTTCGGGAGAACACCATTGGAATATACATCGAGGGATCGACCAGGATCAATTACTTTGACAATGATTTCCAAAATAATGGTTGGGCACTCAAGTTTTCCGGTGGTTGCCTTGATAATCATATTCGAGGAAATAATTTCCTGACCAATACTTTCGACCTTTCAGTTCATGTTTTGATCGAGGGGAACACCTTTGATGGAAATTATTGGAGCGATTATAGTGGCTATGACCTTGATAAAGATGGAAAAGGAGATGTCCCTCACAGGCCGGTGAAACTATTCAATTACCTTATCAATGAAACACCAGAAACTGTTGTACTGCTGAGAAGTTTTTTTGTTGAATTATTGAACTTCGCGGAACGGATCAGCCCCGTTTTCACTCCGGACAATGTGCTGGATTCGCAGCCTTTGATGAAAAAGATCTCAAGGTCTGAAATAGTCCTCAAATGATAGAAATTCAGGGATTACAAAAATCATTTGGCAAGAACCAGGTTCTTAACGGACTGGATTTGAAGTTTTCAGAACCAGGACTCACCGCCATACTTGGTCCTAATGCCTCTGGAAAAACCACTCTTCTAAAATCCATCCTGGGTATGGTCATCCCGGAAAAAGGTGATATATACGTAAAAGGAAAAAGAATCAGAGATCATTACGATTATAGGGAGGATATCGCCTTCCTGCCCCAGATCGCAAGATTTCCTGAAAATCTCAACGCTTCAGAGCTGCTGAAAATGGTACAGGTTCTCAGGAAGGGCGACTCAGATGCCGAGCCTTTGATCAAAAAATTCAAGCTTGAACCTTCTTTAAGCAAAAAACTTAAATACCTGTCAGGAGGCACAAAGCAAAAAGTAAGTATCACATCGGCGATGATGTTCGACTGCCCGATCCTGATTCTTGACGAACCTACAGCCGGTTTGGATCCGGTGTCCTTGATGGAATTCAAAGCTCTTATAGACGAAGAGAAAAAGAAAGGAAAGATCATCCTGCTGACCACACATATTCTCACCTTGGTTCATCAACTTGCCGACAGAATAATCTTTATCCTTGAAGGGAAGGTATTCTTCAATGGAACACCGGAGGAACTCTTGAAGAAATACAATACAGATGATTTTGAAGCTGCTATAGCCTCCCTGACACAACAAGAAGTCCTTACCCATGTTTAGGATCTTTCAATATAGTCTCAAGGATCTGATACGCAGTCGTTGGATCTTCTATTATGGGGTCTTCTATTTGTTATTCACCACAGGACTCTTCATTCTGAGCAACGACCTCTCAAAGTCCATAATCAGTCTGATGAATATAACCCTGGTTCTTGTTCCACTTATAGCAACCATATTTGGCAGTATGTATTTCTATCAATCCAGGGAATTCGTAGAGCTTCTCTTAGCCCAACCATTACCTCGCCAAAGGATATTTGGAGGATTATTCCTGGGTGTATCCCTCTCCCTGGGTATTTGCTATTTGCTGGGCGTGGGAATACCCTTTGTTTTTTACGGTATTGCCGGCTCAGGGGAGATCTGGAACTTCCTTACACTTCTTTTCAATGGAGTGATTCTGAGCCTGATCTTTTCCGGTCTGGCCATATGGATTGGATTAGCGAACGAGAATAAGCTGAAAGGTTTTGGTATTGCGATCGTTGTTTGGTTATTCTTTGCTGTGATCTATGATGGGATTCAGTTGTTGCTCCTCGTCGCTTTTAGTGAGTATCCAATTGAGAAGTTCTCCATTGGAGCATCCATTTTGAATCCGATAAGTCTTTCAAGGATACAGATCTTATTGAAGTTGGATATCTCAGCCCTCATGGGATTTACAGGTGCTGTTTTTAAGAAGTTCTTCGGAACCAATACAGGGATAATCATTTCAACTCTTTCATTGATTTTCTGGACCATCATCCCTTTCATGGGGATAATTTTTACTTCCAGAAAAAAGGATTTCTAAGCCGCAAGATTTCCTGGTTTCAATTGTCTAACCCCTGGGCTGAACTAAAAAAATTCAGGGTTTTTCCCGATTTTTGCAGGCGATTTTAATGATTGATCTTCACAGGATTATAAAAAAAGGGATTCGATATGCATCGATCCTTTCTTCAATTCTATTTCTTTTTTCCCTACATGGCATGGCTAAGCCCGATGGGGAAAAAGGCAAGGGTGATATAAAGGGAATGGTAATCGATGCGGCTACAAAAGAGGGTGTACCTTTTGCCTCGGTAGGCCTTTACATTGAGTCAGGAAAGGTGGTTGCCGGAGTGATAACAGATGAGGAAGGTCGTTTTCGCTTTAAGGGCATCGAATTTCAGGAATACTACGTCGAGATCTCTTCGGTAGGATACACCAAAAAAACTCTTAGCAAAATATTTCCCAGTGCTGAAAATCCAAGCATTGACCTTGGAACGATACTGGTAGAAAGAGATGTGAAGGAACTGGAAGAGGTGGAGATCACTGCCGAAAAACCACCCATTGAGTATCAGATAGATAAAAAGATCGTCAACGTGGATCAGCAGATCACCGGAAAGTCCGGAACTGCGGTGGACATCCTGATGAATGTACCCTCTGTTACTGTAGACATTGATGGAAGTGTAGCATTGAGGGGTTCCACGGGATTCATGGTTTTGATCGATGGAAGACCTACCATCCTTGAAAGTTCAGAAGCCCTTCAGCAAATACCTGCAAACTCTATCGAGAATATTGAGATCATCACCAATCCCTCGGCCAAATATGTTCCGGATGGAACAGCGGGGATCATAAATATTGTCACTAAAAAGGACAAAAAAGAGGGGTTCAATGGGATAGCAAATGCCAACATAGGGATCGACCGAAAATATGGTGGGGACCTACTTCTTAACCTTCGTAAAAAGAAATGGAATTACTTTGTCGGAGGAGATTTTAACCGAAGATATTTCCCGGGTCATACTGAGGGAGAGCGGATCACCATTGATTCGGATACCTTTTTCACAAGATATTCGGGAGAGACCTACAGCGATAGATTTTTCTGGAATTTTAGAGGTGGAATCGCTTTTAATCCAAGTCCAAAGGATGGTTTTAACCTTGAATTCAATTACGGGTACAGAGAGCGTTCAAGACAGTCCGACCTTGATTATGAGGAGGGCTCAACTGCAATCGACACATTAAACAGGTACAGGAGTGTGAATGAGCACCATTTCGACATGGACTTCTGGTCTGTAAACTTCAATTACATCCATGAATTCGCAAAGAACCATACCCTTTCACTTCAAATCAGCTCCCGAAACAGGGACATACGTGAGTATTCGGTCAATTTCCTTGCGGATCTCGATGGAAGCATCACTTCAGGACAAAGGAATACAGAAGACGGCCCGGCCAATGTTTTTCAAACCGATCTCCAGTACTCCTTGCCGATAGGCTTGAAAGGAAAGTTTGAAACAGGTTATCAAAGCAGGATTGGCAAAAGTACCGATGACACAAAACTATATGAATACGATACCTTGCTGGGAGATTATGTTTACAATGAGGAATTCTCCAATTACACCGAATATGATAGGGATATACACGCATTGTATGCATTGTTTGGAGATCAAAAAGGCAGGTTCGGATATCAGCTTGGATTAAGGGGGGAATACACCTATCGAACAATCAATTCATCGGTTTCTTCTGATGAATTCTATATCGACAGATTTGATTACTTCCCTTCAGGTCACTTATCCATTAATCTTGAAAATGACCAACAGATCATGGCAAGCTATTCGAGAAGAATTGAAAGGCCAAGGTCCTGGTGGTTGGAGCCTTTTATCACAGTGGTAGATGCTTTTAATGTGCGTCAGGGAAACCCAAATCTCTTGCCGGAATATGTGAATTCCTTTGAACTGAACTACCGTAAGGGATTTGGCAAAAACTTCTTGTCAGCTGAACTCTATTACCGGATCACTAACAACAAGGTGGAAAGGGTTCAGGAAGTTTACGAAGAGAATATAATGAAAACACTTCCTGAAAATGTAGGCCGGGATTATTTCTTTGGAACCGAATTGGCCTTGAATATCGGGATCAGGAAATGGTGGAAAGCAGATATGTCAGCAAATATTTTCCATTATATAGTTGAAGGGGTTCTTCAGGATGAGCCGTTCTACCAGGAAAGTTTGAACTGGAACTCCAGAATGAACAACAACTTCATCATAAAAAAGGATGCCAGGGTTCAGGTAAGCACACGATATGTCAGTGCAACTGCTACTGCTCAGGGTACAAGAGAAGGATTCTGGGGAATTGATGCTGCCTTAGCCCAGGATTTCTTAAAAAAGAAGTTCACAGCTACTTTACAACTTCAAAACATCTTCGAAACTGAGAGAAGAGAGACCATATCCGAAGGATCTGATTTCAGGAACTATAATCTCGATTACCGCTACGGCCCGATAGTAATTCTGACGGTCACTTACCGCTTTAATCAAACGGAGCAAAAGAAAAGAAATAGAGGAAGATCATCAGGAGGAAGCATCCCTGATGATGATTTCTGATCAGTGCGAGACCGTCATTCTTTTGATCGTCACGGAACCATCTTCCCGGTACATCCTTAAGAGATAGATTCCCTCAGTGAGGGATGCCGTAATGATTCTGATTGGAAAGGTGTTTATCCTACCTTGTTCACGAAGGATAATATTTCCTCGACTATCCCTGAAATCAAATCCAACAATTTCAGTCGATCCCAAGATAAAAAAGGATTCATCGGCGGGGTTGGGATAGGCTTTCAGCTCATCTTCAACATCGGTACAAAAAACATTTTTTATACCTGCTATTTCAGCATCAGTTGGGTCTATCAACCTGAAATACTCCATTTTATTTGATGCTGGAATACATGAATGATAGCCTGAAGGATTTGATTCCATTTTAAGAATATTTTCTTCTTCAATCCTGCTCCAAACTAGACCATCAAATGACCTCTCGAGGATCAGAACTGGGTAATCTTCTTCTGCCACGATCCAGGAAACTGCCACTTTGTCCTTGAAGCACTCAGCCGAAAAATCAAGTAGATCGACAGGGAGTGGTGACCTGATTGCCGCAACAGATCCTACGAAAAAATCATTGCCTAACTCGGCAACGGTTAGGCCAGTCCTATTAACCTCCGGGTTGACAGTTGTGCCGCCATTTGTCCCGGGAGACCCAACCACTGAACCACTTTGCATCAACCTGAGATCAGTCACATCCCCGATCTCTCCGAATCCTGTCCCACCTCCTCTAACATTATAGGTTCCACCTGCTAGTCCTCCCCCTGAGCTCACCGTCCAATTCCCATCGTATCTTCTGAGTATTGTTTGATCATCGGCTACACTGACATCCGTTACCGTGGTGATGTTGGAGGTCGAAACAGTGATCGTCCCACCAGTCGACGGAGCAACCGAAGGAGCAGAAATGAACAGAGGTCTTACATCGGGTGTGCTGTTCGCCATGGGGAACATACCAGCAATGTTTCCATCCGCGACGGTGGCGGCATCAAAGTATCTTATGAAGTTGCCGCCATAGAATCCACCATCTGTATATACTAATGTACCAGGAGTCCCAGGCGCCGTTCCAAGGGTGACCGAATTTGAGGAAATATCTATGTTCCCAGCCGTAAGGGTCAGGGTTTCCTGTACAATAACCCCACCTGTTATTGTCTTGAGACCGGTATTCTCAAAAGTAAGGTTCGAGTACTCACCATCGCTTGGCACAAAGACATCTTGAGCCCCAGATCCGTTGTAGACGAAAGTATTGGTGGCATCGTCACAGTTCATTGTAATCCCTGAATGAGAAGCTGCGGCAGTATACCACGTTCCCCCGTTAAGGTTATTGATTACTTCGGACCCAGCTGTTTGAGCAAAGTCCCCAGAGTGAACAAAGGTGGCTGAATTATTAATAGTCCAATCCGCATCAAAAAAATCGATGTTTCCGGTGACTTCCCAATAATCATTATTGTTCAATACATGTCCATCATCACCAGACCCGTTGCTGGCCATACTATTCCCGCAAACAATTGTATCGTTGTTGGTGAAGTTTGTATTAGCGCCCTGAAGTTCAATATTTCCTGAACAATTCACCCTTCCATTATTGGTAAATGTTTGATTGCTTCCAAAAAATATAAAACTCGCTACATTCAAGTTTCCGGTCATATTATTTGCACCAACTGAACTTGCCAACCACCTGAATTGTCCATTTACCAAAATATCTCCAGAGCCATAAAATGTAGTGGTACCGGTATTCTGGACTTGAAAAAGATCCACATTATTTATTCTGGTCCCTGTGCCCTCAGCCAAAATATCTAGAGATGAAGTTCCGGAAATAATTATTCTCGCATTTGTCTGGCTATTTTCATTGATCTGACTTCCATCCATAAGGATCAAGCTATCACCATCGGTAATGGTAAGATTTACATTGGAGGCATTGTAGGTTAACGAACCTGTGCCATGGATTTTAATCTTGGCGATGCTTGTGCTAGCAGTAAGGTTGATGTTCATGTTTCCCGCTTCACCTATTATGATGGTATCACCGGCACCAGGTACATTTGTGGTGGCACCGCCACCGGAACTGTTCGACCAGGAAGCAGCACTGTTCCAATTCCCTCCATCAACAATTGCAAAACAGGGATTACAGGTTTGGCCAAATCCTGCGGATGCAGTGAAAAATGCCAACACAAAGAAAACTGCAGCTAATTTTATCCAAGTTGAATTCATCTAATCAATTTGATAATGCCCTAACCCTATCTTTCAATACATCTGGGTAATAGCAAAAAGGTAAGGGCATACTTCCTAATATGTCTTAAAAATAGGGATAATGAAGGGTTGAACAAACCCGTTTATCATTCTGGAACAGGCAATTGCTATTTTTCCACTTATGGAATTTTCTTTAGAAATTAATCTTGACCTTCTTCGAAGAACCCCAGATACATTAAGATCTATTCTTTTGGATCTACCTGATCCAATGCTTAAAGCCAACGAGGGGCCAGAGACCTGGACACCTCATGAAATCCTAAGACATCTGATATATTGTGAAGACACCGACTGGATTCCTAGGATGGATATTATTCTTCAGCAAAAAAATGATCTCAAGTTTGACCCTTTTGATAGATTCGCCCACTTGAAAATACATGAGGATTCATCCATCAGAGGCCTATTGGATGACTTCCAATTGAAAAGGGAAAAGAACCTTGAAAAGCTTCAGGCCATTGACTGGACTGAAGAAAAATGGAAGATGGTCGGGATTCACCCAGAATTCGGAGAAGTGACTTTAAAACAGCTTATTTCTGCGTGGACAACTCATGACCTTAGCCATATTTCCCAAATTTGCAGAGTCGTAGCCAGGCAATTCAAAGATGATGTTGGGCCCTGGACCAAATACATGAGAATACTGAATCAATAAAATGGATTACGGAGAATACAGAGACTATTGCTTGTCCAAAAAAGGAGTAACGGAAGATTTTCCGTTTGACCCAGCCACATCATGCATGAGAGTAATGGGAAAGATATTTGCCATAACCGATATTGGAGATGGAGTTGTGGCTGGAGAGCCTCTTGGTCCTTTTGCCTTTATAAACATGAAATGCGACCCGGAAAAGGCAGCACAATTAAGGGAGGAATATGATGCCATTAAACCCGGTTGGCATATGAACAAGAAGAATTGGAATTCTGTATTCATGGATGGCAGCCTTCCTGAATCTCTTGTCAAGGAATTACTGGATCATTCATATGCCCTGGTAGCAAATTCTCTCCCAAGAGCCCTGAAGGAAGAGTTAAAGAGCCTTTAACCTTGAAATAATATTACTCCCATAATATTGCATCCTTGTTCAGGTTCATTGAGCCTAGACCCCATACCCCGTTTGGATATTGACATATCATTGACAAAAAAAGTACTCTCAGAATTTATTGGAACCTTTTTACTGGTCCTAATAGGAACAGGTGCAATAGTTTACAGCCAGGAGATTTCGTCAAACCTGGGAAACTTTGAGATATCACTTGCATTCGGATTAATTGTGGCTTTGATGGTCTATTCATTTGGAAATATTTCAGGAGCGCACATTAATCCGGCAGTGAGCTTTGCTTTTGCGATTTCTGGCCACCTGAAAAAGGCTGAACTCCCGTTTTATCTGGTTGCCCAGCTCGCGGGTGCCTTTTCGGCCAGTTTTATTCTTTCAGAGCTGTTTCCTAATAACAAATTCCTCGGTGGCACTATCCTTAATACCAGTCTTTTGCATGGAATCGGATTTGAAACACTTTGGACATCTATTCTGATGGGCGTGATCTACGTTTTTTCCTCAGGCCCAAGATCGCTTAAACCCTTTGCGGGCCTTGCAATTGGCTTCACCATATTCATGGCATCCATGATAATAGGGCCATTAACAGGCGCATCCTTGAATCCAGCCAGGTCACTCGGGCCCGCACTGGTTTCAGGATATACAGCACATTTATGGTTGTTTGTTCTAATTCCAATAATCGGGGCATCCCTGGCCACTCCCCTGTACAACTTGATCCTAAAAAAATGAAGAAGTTCCTTTTTGTTTGCATCGAAAATTCCAACCGCAGTCAAATGGCCCAGGCTTTTGCTAAGATCCATGGCGGAGAGGAAATTGAAGCTTATAGCGCGGGTTCACAGCCTTCAGGAATAGTCAATCCAAAAGCGATAAAGTCGATGGCTGAACTTGGTTACGACCTAAGCACCCATGAATCCAAATCCGTTGATGAAATTGCCGAGGGGCCTTATGAGTACGTGGTTACCATGGGATGTGGAGACGAATGCCCATGGATACCGGCTAAACAACATATTGACTGGGACATCCCGGATCCAAGAAACCTGGAAGGTGCGGAGTTTAATGAGATCCGGGATATGATAGAATCCAAGGTCAAAGACTTGCTCAAATCCAATTAGATTCCTCCATTGGGACCTCGATCGTAAGGATATCTGAGTTCTCTAATACCTCGATTGTCACCTTTTCAGTCTCCCAAATGCCTAGGGCATCCTTGTTTTCCAGTTTCTGGTCAGCGATCCTGACCGCACCTGAAAGCAAGAGAATATATAGCCCATTTCCCTTGGAGTTTACCCCGATCTCTGCGGAATCACCTTCTTCAAATTCCCCTCTTGAAATCCAGGAGTTTTGGTGGGCCCATATCTGTCCTCCCTTATCCTTGGGAGAAAGCATTAATTGAAATTTGCCTTTCCTGCCTGAGGGTTGATAATACTCCTGGGCATACCTAGGCTCCACCCCTTTTTGATCGGGGAAGATCCAAATCTGTAGGAAGTTTACAGGGTCATCAAAGCTTTCATTGTACTCCGAATGAGCAACACCGGTCCCAGCCGACATGACCTGGACATCGTTCTCCTTGATCACGTGAACATTGCCCATACTATCCTTATGCCTTAGGCTACCGGACAATGGAATAGATATGATCTCCATGTTCTCGTGGGGGTGAGTTCCAAATCCTCCGCCTCCACTTACCACATCATCATTAAGAACCCTTAAGGCTCCAAAATTGGTTCTTTCAGGATCATAAAAACCTGCAAAACTAAAGCTATGACGAGTATCCAACCATCCGTGATTGGCATGACCTCTTTCCTTATTTGGATGAAATACCGTTTTCATAGGATATCATTTTTACTATGAACCCCATAAAAAGTGCCATGTTTAAAAATGTCTGAGATTCTAAAAAAAGGAGGTCCCTTTCTTTATTTAATCCGCGACATTCAGTCAGTCACACAGTCCATCCCAATCGGTGATCCATCCGGCATCTTGGGAGATGGGGGCAAATTGAATCTTGAAGGATCACTCTCAAACTGCTCTATCAAAAAGACCCCATACATGTAGTGATCCTGATCATTGGTACCAGCATGGAGCCGACGGTTACAATATGCTTCTATATCCTTTATTCCATAGAGAGCAGCTGACCTGATATTTTCTGCAGATCCCTTTGATCCAGCAATGTCCAGCAGCCTAAGCAATACCCTGATCTCTGTAGCTTTTTGGATCTCATTGTTAAGACCCGCTTGCCTTTTTCCCTTCCAGGTAGAGTTTATTACCCTTTCGACCAACTCTAAAAAAGAAGGAACCTCAGAATTCTGAGCATGAAATTGCTCCAAGCGAGTAGCCCTTTCCCGGTTGAACAGAAACATCAGAACCTTATCTGCGAGTGTTTCAGCTGCCGAAAGCGGATCGAACATCACCCCTGTTCTGGATGGAAAATTTTCCCTTCCCCTTTCATATGAAGGTGGCCGAGGCGGAATTTTTCCTAGAAGGTCTGGTGGTATAGAAAGGTTTTCAGGTAAAATACATGCCATAAGGCTTTCCAGGGCCCGATTCTGCCATTCAGGTTCCAGCATTTTAGTTTCAACCTGACCATCACCCTTTATGGAATATGAGTAATCCAGTCCTCCTATCAATTTGGCCGTGCCCTCTAGCTGGTACCTATGCATGAAATAAATCGGAACAAGGGCATCCTCTACGGTAGCAAGCGGTGCATTTTCCGCGACCCGATCATAATCAAAGTCCTGCAAAAGCTTGCTTCTGATCTCGAGAAGGCGATCCAACTCATACGCAGGATCGGTATTGTTATCCCACAAGTGAGCATATGGATGAGCTCCTCCTAAGGGCCTTGCATCCATATCAGATATGTAAAGCAGGTTTTTCTCAAACCTCTCCTTCATAATGGCACTTAATTCGGATTCGGATTCAGCATATCCAAATTTGATAGCCCACTTATCCCACTCACCCACACCCACATCATAAGCATCAGAAAGATCTATTTCTCCATTTTCATTCATTTTTATCAGAGGATGGGGATAATCCATTACAGATGCCCTGTCGTTAACCGATGCAGCAAAATTGTGCATCAATCCAAGGGTATGTCCCACCTCGTGGGCGGATAGCTGCCTTAATCTCGCCAAAGCCATTGCTTCAGCCTCAGATGGATCTCCCCCGTTATAAGGCCCAAGTAGTCCCACAGCAATCAGAAAATCTTGCCTTACCCGTTGAGAACCCAGGGAAACATGTCCCTTGATAATCTCACCGGTCCTGGGATCTATTATGGAATTCCCATAGGACCAGCCACGAGTGGATCGATGAATCCACTGGATCACATTATAGCGGATATCCAATGGATCTATGGTGTCTGGAAGAAGTTGCACCTGGAATCCATCTTTAAATCCAGCCTTATCAAAAGCTTCAGCCCACCACCCAGCGCCATCCAATAATGCTGACCTTATGGGTTCCGGGGCGCCCTGATCCAGGTAATAGATAATAGGTTCCACAACCTCACTTTGCCCTGCATTCGGATCTTTCTTCTCCAATCGGTGCCTGACCAATTTTCTTTGAACCAAAGGTTCAGAGATCCTTGTTCCAAAATCCTGATAGTTGATGTAGTTAAACCCACTTCGGATATCATAATCCCTCTCCTTATATCCCCGATCGGGAAGTTCAACGAAAGAATGATGATTTCTCACCGTAACCGCTTTCGCATATGGAGTGACTGACCGGATGTAATAACCCTTATCCTGACCCTTAAGAGTCACTATGGCTTCAAATTCAGAGTTCTTAGGAAAGTTCTTTGTCCGTTCCAGATAGATGGCGGATCGGCTTGGGTCCACCGAATAGTTACCCTGTTCCCATGCCGCAAGTCGCTCGGCAACACCATGAGAATCCCGGATCAAAAAATCCGTGATATTGATCAGTACTTTCCCATCTTCCTCAGCTTCAACCGAAAATCCCCACCAGATCGATGATGCAAAGGCTTCCTCTACCGCTCTTACCTCCAATTCATTATCTGAAGTTGCCCTGAAATCATAGTTTGGCTGGAGAAGCATTACTTTCGGTCCTGACCGGATGAATTTCAATATCCGCTCCCGAGCCAATTGCCCTCGGTCCAGGCCGAGATCATTAGAGCCAACACCAGCGGCTAATCCATACACATAGAGAAACTCTTTATCGAATTCATCGATCTCCAGAAAGATCGATCCTGTGGATTCGTCCCAGTAGAAATCAAAGAACCCTGGATATTTCTTGAAACCTTTAACCAGTTTTTTGATCGGTCCTTCTTTCGGATCATTTTTTCCAGCAAGGATCTTTCCTGAATGCAAGAGGGTGAAGGCAACAAGTAGGGCAAAAAATTGTTTAGTTCTCCACATGGGGTTTAGATTTGGCCTCGCAATTTAAATATTTCAAAAAAGCAGGATCCCAATGAGCAAAATATTGACCATACTCCTATTACCACTAATCACTTATGCCACCGATAAGAATGACTGCGTCGGGTTATTCTGGTCACCTGACAAGGACGGCAAGATCCAGGTTTATGAAAAGGAAGGGAAATACTATGGAAAGCTGGTATGGTCCGAAAGGCCGGAAGAGCTTGATACTGAAAATCCCGATGAAAAGCTCAGATCGAGAAAAAAGGTAGGATTGGATCTGTTTTATGACTTTGTCTTTGACCCGGACGATGACGAGTGGAACGGAATGATCTACGATCCCCAAAGTGGAAATACCTATAAGTGCAATATGTGGCTCATCGAAGATGGAAAGATCCTGAAGGTCAGAGGCTATATAGGGTTTTCCTGGATCGGAAGAACAGAAGAATTCGAGAGGATAGAATAAAACCATTATCTCCCACCTGGGTTAATAAGTTAATTATGATTTCTCTGTTTAAACCCAACCCCGCAAAGCGCCTTAGAAAAAGGCTGGCTGTCCTTCAAAAAGAAGCAATGGAACTCCAGAGAAATGGAGACATAAAGGGGTATGCCATCAAGACCGAGCAGGCAAAAGAGGTGGAAGAGAAGATCCTTGCCCTTAAGGGGAATTCTTAATCCCTGGATAATCGGAAATCTTCAAAATAGTCATAGTTTTATGACTGCAAACCTTATCCATGCTGCTGAAATTAGCTTTTTCCATTCTGGCCTTCTCTTTTCTTTTAATAAAAGGATGCAGCAATGAGTCCTGCGAAGACCAATACACCGAATCCAGAAAAATTAGACAAGGAGAGAAGGAATGGGACCCCTACACAGAGGGAGAAGAAAGGATCTTTTTGGATTCCGTCGGCAATCGGATAAAATTGATGGTTTATTTCAAAGAGGACACCTTCTACCATTTCCAAAAGGACAACTATGATTTCGACTCGGGTTGTGAGTGGACAGCTCATAGGAAACGGCATTACTATTATACCGCAATGGGGATAGATCTGAACCGCTTCCAGGTAGGGACTCTGAGATACGATCTAATGCTTAGGATAGGGCCTCGGAGGTATCCTTACTATTATGGCTCTTACTACGGAACAAGGACAAAAGAGGGTGAAGTAAGTCTTGAAATTAGGACAAGGGAAAATGAATGGCATCCTGAAGATAATTTTGAGGTTTTCTCCAGCTTTTTCATTAATGATTCGATCTACTCCTATGGCCAAAGGGAGGTTGGTGATATAGTCAAAGGTGGCAGGCTATACAGGGACGTTATATCCATGCGTTTTTATGCCTCTCATTCTATTCCATTAGACCAGGTATTTTTTAACAAGGAGTACGGAATAATCCGTTTGAATATAGAAGATCAGGGAATGTTTTGGCTACAATAATTTCATTCTTCTTAAAGAGCCAATAATCCGACCAGTTCCCAAATGAAAATTCTTGTTATCTCAATTGGATCCAGAGGAGATGTGGAACCACTTCTGGCAATTGGAAGCCTGCTTAAGAAAAGGGATCATCAAGTATTTGCTGTTCTCCCAGAACAGTTCAGGGAATTGGCAGAGGAATCCGGGCTGGAATTCGAATCCCTTGGTCCAGAATTTATCGAGCTCTTGGAAAGTGATGTTGGAAAAAAGGCTTTGGGCGCAGCAGGTTCCGGATTTAGCAAGATCCTCGCTTATATAAAACTGGCCAAAAAGTCCTTCCCCATAAATAAACTGATTTTCCTTAGACAAGTTAAGATCATAGATCGTATCAATCCTGACCGCATTATTTACAATGGTAAGGCAATATACCCAGTCATTTGGGGCCTGAACAAGCCAGAAACGATAACCTTGGAAAGTCCAGTACCATATCTTCATTATGTAAAAGGGCATGCCCACGTCGCGTTCACAAAAAATTATGGAGAGATTATAAACCGGTTCACCTATTGGTTGGCTGAGTTCGGATTAGCTTCCACCATAAAAAAATCCATTTCAGGTTTGGAGCCAAAACCAAGGATTTCAACCCAAAGGATAAAATCGGCTTTGAGAAGTAACCGAGGAGTATATACTATATCCCCAAGCCTATTTTCCAGGCCCGAATACTGGGGATCCAACCTAAGGGTCATGGGATATCCTGAACGGGAAAAAAAATCAAATTTCAACCCTGAAGCCGAATTGCTAAATTTTTTAAACCAAAATCCAAAGGTCGTCTTTGTCACCTTTGGCAGCATGACCAATCCAGACCCTGAAGGAAAAACGAGAGCGCTGATGGAGGCCTTCTCCGGAATTGGAGCTCCGGCCATATTCAATACGGCTTTTGGTGGATTAATGGAACCAGAGGAATACGATCAGGCTAAATTCCATTTCATTAAAGGCATTCCTTATGATTGGATTTTTCCAAGGGTCTATGCTGTGGTTCATCATGGTGGAGCTGGAACAACACACCTTGCATTGAAATATGGATGCCCATCAATGATAATACCCCATATAATTGATCAATTTGTTTGGGATAAGATCATTGCCGAGAAAGGCGCAGGCCCTAAAGGCGTTAGGATTGAAAAAATTAGTGCGTTTAACCTTGTGGTATGCTTAAAAGACCTTTTTGAAAACGAGGCTTATTTGAGGCAGGCAAAACAGATCGCAGAGCATATGAAGCTTGAGGACTTCGAAAATGAACTTGTCGACTTCATCCTTAATCCTAAAAAAGATTAAGCTGAAGATCCTTGTCAAACTCCACGGGCCTCCCGGCGAAGTAATAGGATTTCAAAATAAAGTTTCGGGAATCCTTGAAGGTGGAGAGTTCTACTATATCTGACCTGTAATTCTTAACCTGGAATTTCCTTATCCCGATGGAATTGATAGTACCGATAACCTCGTTTTGTAGGGTTCTTATCTCGGTGATGCTATCGTCAAACAGGTTTTTGGAGAGAGAGACTTTCAGCCTGGCCCAGGGAGACTTCCTGGTCCTTTTTTGTGTTTTCTTCCGGGAGTAGGCTTTGGTTGCCATGACTTCTCGGGGTATAAAAATAGGAAAATGGATCTATACCATTTAAAAAACAATCCATGTGGGATTTACTCACTGTTTTTGAGAATGGACAAACTTCTGGTCATTTTGGCAAATCCCTGTAGATCCAAAGCATATTTTATTGCGTAATTCTCGTCACTGATTAGTTTTGCGCTCTCTTTGAGGATCTCAAAGCCGAAGTGGCGGAACTGGTAGACGCGCACGACTCAAACTCGTGTTCTTTCGGGAGTGGGGGTTCGATTCCCCCCTTCGGCACATCCTTCCTCTCCTCTTTAGTTCAAAAGGCTTTGCCAATTCATACAAAGGTAGCCGGCTTCTATCTCTACCTGCCGAAGGGAGGAGCAACCCTGCGCAGTCGATTTGGCTTTTCCAAGCCTAAATCTCCTTCCCCGGCTCCTCACCAAAAAAATCCACTGGATTTCATTTTAACGCTCGGCCCTCCCTTATCACATTTTTCCTTACTCCACGATCTCGTACGAATGCGCTGAGGGCTTGTCAGTGAAAAAAGTCTTGGTCCTGCCCCAAACCCCTTTGAATAATTCGGAGTGCCTGTAATTCTCCAGATCTTCTTCTGAATCCCAATGGCTATAAGTCGAATAGACACCCGGATTTCGGACATCCTTTAGCAATTCAACCCTTGTACAGCCAGGAAATGCTCTGATCTTTTCCTTGTTGGCATTGAAGAAATCAACAAACTCTTTTTCAGAATCCGGTCGGAAACTCATCCTGACTATCCTGATGATCATGGGGAAAAAACAACTTTTACCAAAGCTTCATATTCAAGACCCAATAAGGCTGAGGCATCACCCTCACAGATCGAGATTTCAAGAAGGTCCTGGTCGTTAAAAATGGCTACGATCTCCCCCTCGGGGGATTCTCCATAGGAGTCGGAAATTCTGTGAATAGTATCCCTCCCAAACTCAATTCTGAATTTTCGCCCAGCCTGTTTATGAAGTTCTTCAAAGGCCTTTTTGGGAATATTCGAGATCGCATTTCCATATGAATCGATATGGATTATATAACCAAGGATCTCATCACTGGAAACTCTGTATTCAAGCGATCTCAGTTTTATGAAGTTTGAACAATGATTCCCCAGACTGGTTGGCTCCTTTCCATGGGAAAGCTCCAATGCGGCCTTTGCCATTATGTTCCTGGCAGGAAAAGATTTCTTTCCCTGGTCATTTTGCACCAGCTCGACTATCACATCCGGATTTTTGTCGCTTATCAATGAAAAGATCCCATTGTTTGGCCCAACAAAAAAATGCCCTTCAAGTTTCAGAGCCACGGCTGAGGAATTCCGTTGGCCATGGGCGTAAACATCTACAAGGTGGACGCTTCCCTCCGGAAAGCTCCTAAAAACCGATTTGAGGACCTGTGAA
This sequence comes from Cytophagales bacterium, assembly GCA_028279065.1. GTDB lineage: Bacteria > Bacteroidota > Bacteroidia > Cytophagales > CCMP332 > JANQHS01. The sequence goes on along the minus strand of JANQSY010000190.1, from coordinate 63,860 downwards.
GCATGAATTATATTAAAGGGCGGTACGTTATGAGTAATGTCGACGATAGTACCTCTGTGGTTTCCTTCAAGTATTTTTGCTTTGATGGCAGCCACGTAGTGGTCTTTATCCCCATAATCGGTCAAGAGGGTGATTATCGCCATTTAAGCCTTTGAAGTTTGTAATTTTGAGGGCACCAAAATAGCCAAATAAGGCCATTAACAGGAGGATCAGATTGGTAGAAAAGGTCATAACATTAGAAAATATCTCCCTTCCAGAGTTTCTGGGGCAGCATAATCAGAACATCAAGGAGGTAGCAAATGCCTTTCCTAAATCTAAGCTGGTGTCCCGTGGGAACCAGATAAAAATTCAGGGCTCTTCAAACGAGATCATTCGCATTGAGGATATTATCCAATCCCTGATCCAGCATTACCATCGATATGGAAAGGTATCCCCTGAAAAAGTTCAAAACCTGCTTCAACAAAACGGCTCAGAGGAACAAATAGAAAGCAAAGCAGATCAGGCGATCATAGCATATGGCTCCCGAGGAAAGATCATAAGGCCGAAAACCAAAAACCAAGAGGTCTTTGTTCAATCGGTTTTCAAAAATGATATTGTTTTTGCATTTGGGCCCGCCGGCACCGGAAAGACTTTTCTTTCGGTAGCTCTGGCTGTAAGAGCCCTGAGAGAAAAAGAGGTAAAAAAGATCATCATAACCAGACCTGTAGTGGAAGCAGGGGAAAACCTTGGTTTTCTTCCCGGGGATCTTAAGGAAAAGATCGACCCCTACCTGAAGCCGATCTATGATGCACTACATGATCTGGTTCCTTCAGAAAAGCTGAAAGACTATTTTGAAAAGAATATCATTGAAATTGCTCCATTGGCCTATATGAGAGGCAGGACCCTGGACAATGCATTTGTCCTTTTGGATGAGGCTCAAAACACCTCTCCAATGCAAATGAAGATGTTCCTTACCCGAATGGGACCAAACTCAAAAATGATAATCAATGGTGACAGATCACAGGTTGATCTAAAACCAAACTCGATCTCTGGCTTGGACCATTCTGTTTCTATTTTGAAAGGAACAAAGGGAATTGAGATCGTTGAATTTGGACCTGAGGATGTAACCAGGCATAAACTGGTCAAGAAGATCATCGAGGCATATCAGAAAGACAAAAAATGAGGGTGATCAAAATAATTCTGGTGCTCTTTTTGTTATTCAATACCCTTGAATTAGCTGCTCAAAATCCTCCGAAATGTGCAATGACAGATCTCAATGCCATCTCCTATACCTTCCAAAAAGAGGAGACTTTAGCAAAGAAAAACTTCAAAAAGAATTTCAGGAATTGGCTCCAAAGCGATACTGGCGGAGTGCTGACCATAAAGGTTGTGGTTCACGTCCTCCATGCGGTTGAAGACAATGTAGTTGGAAAGGGAACAAATATTTCAAACGAGCAGATCTTTTCTCAGATCAGGATCTTGAATGAAGATTATAGGAAGGTCTTTGGAAGCCCGGGATACAACGATAATCCAGTAGGGGCCGACACAGAGATCGATTTCTGCCTTGCCACTGAAGACCCTAACGGCCAAGAAACCTCTGGGATTACAAGAGACACCATCCACAATACCAACCTGCGATATCCTAGAGATGATGAATACATCAAGTCACAGAATTACTGGCCCCCGACCAAGTACTTGAATGTCTATGTGATCCCCTCTTTAAACGGGAATTCCTTAGGGTATGCGCAGTTCCCCTGGAATTTTACCTCCAGCCCAAATACAGATGGGGTGGTCATCGTGCATCGCTTTTTCGGAGATGTAGGGACCACTGATTTTCGGAATAATCCTTATAACACTGGCAGAACGACCACGCATGAGATTGGCCACTACCTTGGACTAAGACATATCTGGGGAGAAGTTTCCGGATGTGGATTTGCAGACCTGCCAGACTCCATTGATGACACCCCGGATGCACTGACCGCTAATTACGGTTGCAACGTAAACCGAGTATCCTGTAATTCTCCCGATATGGTTGAAAACTATATGGATTATTCAAATGACACCTGCTTCAACATTTTCACTGAAGGACAGAAATCATTGATGAGGTATGTCCTAACTTCCGGCGATTTCCCGCACAGAACTGCACTTCTTCAAAATGAGATCGATTGTCCTGACAAGGAGTTTGATATTCCTGAACTATACATTAGCGCAACGGACGATCCAGATCAGGTCAAAATCGGTGGAATGGTTCCATTCGCTGATTATTATATCCGTACATACAGCTCGGCCGGAGAGTATTTGGGAGAGTACTCCGGGACATCTGATCTGGACGGTAAAACCATCCTGAATATCAGGGAAATCTCAAAAGGAATTGTTATCTTAAGAGTAGTTCAAAGCGACAGATGGGTTAGCACCCTGAAGGCCGTATTAACCTTATAAAAGTGATAGAGGTTTCCGAAATATCCCCTGATCATCCTGACTTTCAATCATACAGATCGATTAGATATACCGTGTTTGTTGGAGAACAGGAAGTTCCTGAGGAGGCGGAGTTCGATGAATTCGAATCTATATCCAGGCATTTCCTCGCCAAGTTGGATGGCAAACCAGTTGGTGCTGCAAGGTGGAGGGAAGACTAGGGAAAGTATAAATTGGAACGATTCGCCGTTCTCAACGAATGCAGGGGAAAAGGTGTAGGAAGGGCTCTGGTCAAAAAAGTTGAATCCAATATTCAGGAAGATCATGATCTATCCCCCGGAGATCTTTTCATGCATGCTCAGATAGATGCAGTGGATTTTTATAAGAGTTTAGGCTACTCCACCGAAGGAGACCAGTTTGTTGAGTGCGGCATAATACATCTCACTATGAGGAAATAGGTTGTTCTACTGGGGGATATTCCCATTTGTAAGGCTAAGCCTTTTCTTGATCCTTGGGATCCTGCTGGGCGAGCACTTGTCCTTACCCTATTGGGTATCATTTTTCGGAATAGCCCTTTTTCTTTTTTTATCAGCAATATTTTATCTCAGAAAAGAAACTTCACTTAGAAGGCAATCTCTAATCGGGCTCTTCCTGATGACCTCCGTACTAATGCTGGGGATGCTTATTTCCCTAACCGATAAAACTGAATCGGTTAAGGAAGAAAAGGTGAAATCCGAAAAATCTGATTACCTCATTTTGATATCGAAGGAGCTGAAACCCAATGATAACTCAGTAAGATATCAGGCAAGGGTAAGATCCAAAAGAAGGGGTTGGACATGGATCGATTGCGACCAAGGTGTTTTGGTTTACATAGATCGAAAGGAAGATCCTGAATTTTTGCCTGGGGATCTTATCCTGGTCAAAGGAATCAGAATTGAGATCCAGGGGCCAATGAATCCCTACGAATTTGACGTCAAGGAATTTTATTTAAAAAAGGGTATTACTCACAGAATTTTTGTCGAAGAAGGTGAATTCGTTTCAGTTGAACTGGCTATTGGATACCTGTTTCAGAGGGCTGCTGCCAATGCCAGGATCTGGATAGAGGACCGGTTTTCCAAAGTGATGGACCCAAAAAACCTGGGCGTGCTGATGGCTATGGCCCTTGGACAAAAAAATGGGATAGATCAGGAGACCAAGGATGAATTTCGTAGGTCGGGAGCGAGTCACCTTATGGCGGTCTCTGGGCTTCACATGGGCATTATCTACCTGATTCTAAGCTTCCTGTTCCGGAAGCCAAAAGGTAGATTGAAGTGGCTCCGGACGGCAATAGTAATTCTGATCATGTCTGCCTATGCATTCCTCTCGGGCTTGCCCCCTTCGGCCTTAAGGGCATGCATTATGCTCTCACTGATAGAGATAGGAAGTTCTTTGGGAAGAAAACATACCAATTGGAATGCTCTGGGTCTTTCAGCCTTTCTATTGTTGATTTTTGACCCCAATCTGATCCACGATATGGGATTTCAGTTGTCCTATTCTGCAATGGCAGGGATCTTTATGTTTTATGGCCCCCTTACCAATACCTATTTCAGCTTCATTCCGGTTCTGGGTTGGGTTTGGAGGTCACTTGCCTTGACGCTTTCAGTCCTTTTGACCACCAGCCCCGTTGTTCTTTTTTATTTCGGGCAATTCCAAGTGTACGGATTGGTTACCAATCTCTTTTCAGGCCTTATCGCCTTAATCATTCTTTCACTGTTCTCAACAGCCTTAATGGTTTCCTTTATCAGCGAAAAACTATTTGAATTCCTTTGCTTTTTTCTTAACGAGGTGATTGAAAAATTCACAATAATCCTCAATTTGTTTTCAGGCCTCCCCTTTGCAGATATCCAGGTCTTGGGCTTTGATTTTGTGGTTCTCGCCATCACGCTAATCCTGGTTAGCACCTTCGCAATTTATCTGAAAGAAAAGAATCCGAAAATGATCCTTTGCGGTCAGTTCTTGGTCATCATTTTGGTAGGCTATCAAACGGTTCTGGATTTCACTAAGGGAAGACCAAATACCATTGCTATTTTCCCTACCTCCAAGGGATCGATACTTGCGGTTTCAGATAAAGAGCAGGCATTCATAATTCCGGGAAATGGTCGGATTTCCCAAAAAACTATCGATTGGAGTTTAAATGGCTACTTCAAAGATCAAAGGATCAGCGATCTCAGAGTCCTTTCTGTCCCAAAAAAGGGATCAAACACCTCTTATGGTCTATGGAACAAACGGATAATTTTTTTGGATAATCCTGATCCCTCAGATCTGAATGTTGCAAGGATTATTCATATATCTTGTTTTCCCAAAAAAGAAAAGCTGCACTTGTTGAAAGAGTTTTCCGGGACTATTGTTTTGGAAAGAAACTTCACCGGAAAACCGGAATTGGTCTCCTTTCTTAACGGCGCTCAAATAAAATATTGGGATCTGGCCGAGGGATATATTTTGGAATACCTTTGAATCCATGATTAAGGAGGAAAAAGAGAACCTGATCCATTGGATCCGAATGAACAGGCCAGAAAAAAGAAATGCACTGAGCCCGGAATTGGTGCAAATGCTTTCAGAATCGATCCGAAAGGCCTACACGGATGATGGAACTAGGGTGATCATTCTTACAGGGGAGGGGAAGGCTTTTTGCTCAGGCGCAGACCTGGCTTTCCTCCAAAAAATGCAGGATTTCAGCTATGAGGAGAACCTGCAGGATTCAAATAACCTCAAGGAACTGTTCAAATTGATCTATGAAGGCCCAAAACCTGTGATCGCCGCGGTCAATGGGCATGCTATCGCAGGTGGCGCTGGTTTGGCTACCATTTGTGATTTTACCCTTGCGGTTCCCGAAGCAAAATTTGGTTTTACGGAAGTTAAGATCGGATTTATACCTGCACTGGTATCGGTATTTCTTGTGAGAAAGATAGGAGAAAGCACGGCAAGAGAATTGCTTCTGAGCGGAAAGATCATTGCAAGTCCAGAAGCTTTTGAGCTGGGCATGGTCCATAAGGTAGTTGAATCCGAATTTTTGGAAGAGGAAGCCAGATCACTGGCATCAATTCTTGCCTACGAGAACTCTTCACAATCTCTAAAAGGGACAAAAAGCCTTCTCGCTGAGATCTCTAACCTTGGCCTGGATGAATCTCTCGACATTGCTGCCAAAAGGAACGCAGAAGCCCGGGGTACGGAAGACTGCAAAGAGGGTATCGGTGCATTCCTAGAAAAGAGAAAACCAGATTGGACTAAAGGCTCTTAGCCATCAGTTTCATCAGCTTTGTCAGTTGAGGTTCCGCGACCGCCGCGGCTTCAAGAACCTCCTCTACAGTTACCTTCTTTATTTTTCCCTCTACTCCTAAGTCGGTGATAACAGACACGGCAAAGATCCCTTGCAATCCCATGTGGACTGCTGCGATCACTTCAGGAATTGTGGACATTCCAACCGCATCCGCGCCAATAACTCTGATGTATTTGTATTCAGCGGGTGTTTCCAGCATGGGACCCTGAACGGCTGCATAAACACCTTTATGAATTCCGACGGAAATCTCGGAGCTAAATTCCAATGCTTTGGCTATCAGATCTTTGTTATAAGCTTGGCTCATGTCTGGAAATCTTGGACCAAGGTCGGTATGATTTTTCCCGATCAGGGGGTTTCCAGGGAGCAGGTTTATGTGGTCTTCTATGATCATCAGATCACTGATCTCTTGTTCAGGGTTGAGTCCACCGGCTGCGTTTGAAATGAAAAGGTTGTTGATCCCCATTTTGATCATGACCCTTACAGGGTGAACTACCTGCTCAAGCGAGTAGCCTTCGTAATAGTGAAACCTCCCCTGCATAACCACAACCTTCTTTCCCTCAAGAAGACCAAACAACAAACGACCCCTATGACTTTCTACAGTTGAAACCGGGAAGTTTGGGATGTCAGAGTAGGGAATTGATTCAATTATGTCTATTTCATCTGCCAATCCACCAAGCCCGGTACCCAGTATCAAACCAATGTCAGGCTCCCATTTCCGAATACCATTCAGATAAGCGAGGCTTTCCTCGAACGAGTTCATATCAATTTTCAATTAGGAATATCCCTGCAGACCCGTTTTTGGTCTCATAGGGAAGAAGAACAGCATTTTCGGAACCCTTGAAAAGTAGACCCGGGAAATAGTTTGCGTTTTTTTCACCAATGGAAATCATCTCTTCCTTGGGTTCAAGGGCATAATAATAATCAAAATCTACTCTTTTGATCTCTGCAGATTTTTCATAATTTCTTTCATAAAAAGCTATCCTATCCCCTCCCTCAAAATCTGTTTGAAAATTTGGAAGAACGGCATATTTTAAAATGTCATTCTTGCCTTTCTTGGGTATCCAGAAATTCCATCTGTTCTCATCATATAGGTTAAAGGAAAAAAGCCCTATCATTCCATCCATTATCACGGACTTATGAGCTTGAAACTCTGTGGGCTCATCGATCTGCCAGGGGTAATATTTTTTTCCACTGGATTCGATATGGACCTCCTCAATACCAATCAATAGTTCTTCTTCATTATAGGCCTCGAAAAGGACAAGATGAAATTCATCCCAATCCACATTCTCACCATATGCAGCCATATTTATGCTATCAACCCTCTCCTTCAGTTCATCTTCTACCTTGAAAAAATGTATCCGGTCAACGTCCCCTTCAACGAAATTGAATTTTGCATAAAACACTCCTTCAAATTCGCCTTCATAATCCACCTTGGAAGCAACAAAAACCAGATCATCGGTTAGGAATTTCAGAATAAAATCATCCCTTGCTGCATGACCCGGAGGAACCTGGAGGAAGTCAAAATCCTGAAGCGAAGAATCGAATTTCACCAGTTCCATAAGCCCCAGGGCATCGGTATTCAATACAAACAGATCCGAAACGTCATTGACATACAAAGCCACATTGACCCGGCCCTGATCCAGCATCAATTCCTTTTGATTGGTGACTTCAAGAGACTCATTAAGCCAAAGGATCCTTGCAAACAGATCTTCTTTTGAATAATCGTATCTATACAAAAGATGTTGATCCCCAGATGGTGAGTGTGCTAGAAAAAACTTATAATCGAAGGGGATGGAAAGACCTGGATCGCGAAAGGATTCCATTGCTCTTTCAAAACTTTGAAGAGTAGCCCCCTTGGCATCATTTCCAGCCCACTCGCCTATAAATACATCATCAAATTGGATTTCATCGCTGATCTCTTCATCCTCAATGTCAATGATCAGGGCGCCTGATGTGCTTTTCCTGGTTTCACGGTCTATCTGATTGAAGAAAAGAACCAGATCGTCTCCATATTCAGAAAGATCTACCGGAAACCAATTCTTCAATCGGGAGAACTCAATACTTTTTTCCAGAGCGCCATTTTCCCCAACAAGGTTTAAAAAATAAGTATTGGAACCATCTCCTTTTTCCTTGGTCAGGAAAGCCCTGTAACCATGAATGGATCTGTTCTGCCCTACGAAAGAAGGATTTACCGAAGAGAAATCACCTTTAAATACAGCCTGTCCATACGCAAGCTCAAAAAGGAAAGTTATCAGTAGCAGGGGGAATACGAACTTGATCAAATGATCAATACGAAAGAGACCAGCCCATCGGTAGTCTTGCCCAAAGACCTTTTTTTGCATCCAGTTCTTTTACTTTTAACAAAAGAGGGTATAAAACTCCTAATTCTTTGCTAAAGGACTCAGTTTTTATTTGGGCAGAGAGACCTTCAAACATTCTTTCAAAGTAATTCTTGGGTTTTGGATAGTACCTAATGCGGTATTCGTCAACTTCCGCCAGCTCGGCAGCTTTTTCTATGGCATCATCCAAGCTACCCAATTCATCCACCAAACCATTCTCTTTGGCCTGAACGCCAGTCCAAACTCTACCCTGTCCTATTTCATTAATAGCCTCAGGACTTGTATCCCTTCCTTCTGCAGCCTTGGTAATAAAATTATCATAAAAGCTCTCAGCGTAGTTCTGGATTATCTCTCTTTCTGCATCAGAAAGGTGGTGAAGGGGGCTCATGATATCGGAATATTCTCCTGTTTTTACGTTGTCCCGAGTTATTCCCAGTTTATTACCAAAGAAATCTGTCATATCAAAAAGAAGAGCGAACACTCCAATCGAACCTGTTATGGTATTGGGCTCAGCATAAATGTAATCTGTACCCATGGATATATAATACCCACCAGAGGCAGCAAGGTCAGACATGGATGTGACCACTGGTTTCTTTTCCCTTACCAATTGGATCTCCCTCCAGATCTCATCCGATGCCATTCCTCCACCTCCGGGAGAGTTCACCCTCAAAACAATTCCCTTTACCCTGTCGCTATTTTTAAGCCTCTTTAGTTCCTTGACCAGGGTTTCTGAACCAACAACACCTTCCTCGCTTTTTCCATCTCGGATCTCACCATCGGCTACAAGGATGGCAATTCTGTCCCTGGTTTCCGGTTGTTCAATATGGCTTTCCAGTTTTTTGTATTTTCCTAGTTTAACAAGAGGCACCTTATCATCCTCTTCAAGACCAGCCATCAGCTTCATAGATTTATAGGCCTGATCACGGTAAACCACCCGATCGATCAACCCATGTTCCTTGAGGTCATTTGGCGTCTTTGCGAGCATCCCTGAACTAATCTCCTTCAATCTTTGCTCTTCGATTCCTCTGGATCTTGAGATCTCCTGGAGAAAATGACCGTAAAAACCATCAACCAATTCAAGGGTCTGTTCCCGACTCTCCTCGCTCATATCAGACCGAATGAAAGGCTCTACAGCACTTTTGTATTTCCCAACTTTAAATACCTCGGGTTTTACCTCAAGCTTTTCAAGGGAACCCTTAAAGAATACCATCTCGACGTTGGCGCCATTGAATTCAACAATACCATTTGGGTTAAGGAAAATTGAATCTGCTACAGATGCAAGATAGTATCCGCTTTCACTTAAGAAATCCCCATAAAAAATTACGGGTTTTCCACTTTCTTTGAATTTCTCGATCTCTGAACGGATCTCATATGCCTTGGCCATTCCTCCCGGAAACCCTGAAAAATTCAGGTATAAAGCCAATATATTGGGATCTAAAGCCGCGTTCTTAATCGAACCAAGAATCTCATTCAGCCCTATTCCCCGATCTGGGGAGGCAAATGGAAGATCAAGACCTTCGAAAGGATCTTCGGCTCCCTGTTCATTAATGGGTTGGTTAAAGCTGATCTGAAGAATGGATTCCTCATCCAGTTTTTTAGGTTCGGAACTGGTGCTTGCTATTGAAGCAATACCAATGACCATGAAAAATGAAAAAACTGTAAAAATCAAAAGGGCCAGAAATGAGGCCAGAAAAGTCTTTAAGAAGTTCACGAGAATAGCATTTAAAGATTAAACTTACTTGGAATACAAAATTTTAACGTATTTAAGTTCTCCAATGAGGTCTAGTTTTTTACTAACGGGTTCCAACATAGGTGACAGGTTGAAAAACCTTCAAAACTGCCTAGAACTAATCAAAAAGAACCATAGGATCATAAACTTTTCCAGAATCTATGAAAGCGAAGCCTGGGGCAAGGAAGACCAACCTTTGTTCTTAAATCAGGTGATCAAGATCTCAACCTTTTTTGAACCAAAGGAACTACTGAACTCAATCCAGGAGATCGAAAACCATATGGGCAGGGAAAGGATCGAGAAATGGGGAACCCGAATAATTGATATAGACATCCTTTTCTATGAGGATCTTATCCTTGAGGATACAGATCTGCAAATCCCCCACCCGGGAATTCCCGAAAGAAGGTTTACCCTGTCCCCTTTGGTGGAACTTGCTCCTGATTTGACCCACCCGGTATTGGGAACAACTCTAATAGAGCTATTGACTAATTGTACAGATAAACTGAAGGTCTGGCCTTTCGATCACTCAGCAGAAGCTACTTCAGCCTCACGATGAATCTTTTTAACCAATCCCTGCAAAACCTTTCCTGGACCGGATTCTACAAACCTGCCTCCACCCTCAGATACCATGTTTTGAACACTTTGAGTCCATCTCACAGGGGCGGTTAACTGAGAGATCAATTTTGATTTTATTTCATCAGGATCGGTAGATGCCTGGGCATCCGTGTTTTGATAGATGGGGCAAAGAGGCTCAGAAAAGTTGGTTTCCTTAATTGCCTTTTCCAATTCCTCCCTTGCAGGCTCCATAAATGGCGAATGGAAGGCGCCTCCTACCGGCAATGGCAGGGCCCTCCTTGCGCCGGCTTCGGTAAGCTTTTGGCAAGCCAAATCAATACCCTTGATCGACCCCGAAATCACTAATTGTCCGGGACAATTGTAATTGGCAGGTACCACTATATCATCAATAGATCCACATATATCTTCCACGACCTTATCATCTAAACCGATAATTGCCGCCATAGTCGATGGTTCCGCTTCGCAAGCCTTTTGCATGGCCGTGGCTCTATGCGAGACCAGCTGGAGACCATCCTCATAGCTGAGGCCGTTTGCAGCAACCAGGGCTGAAAACTCTCCCAGGGAGTGCCCTGCCACCATATCGGGTTGGAAATCTTCAAGCAATAATGCCTTAACAACAGAATGAACAAAGATGGCCGGTTGAGTCACCTTGGTCTGCTTCAGATCCTCGGCACTTCCCTCGAACATCACCTTAGATAATTCAAACCCCAGGATCTCATTTGCTTGATCGAACATTTCCTTGCCCTTTCCGCCTTGGTCATAGATATCCTTTCCCATTCCTGAGAACTGAGAACCCTGCCCTGGGAATACATAAGCCTGTTTCATATTGCTTGGTTAATTTTTGGGCAAAAAAACTAAAAAATAAATCGATCGGATACTTCCGGGGAAGGTATCATGCATTCATCCCTTTTTCCAAACCAGGAGTAGCGGTTTTTTGCAACGATCCTGTAAACCCAATCTCTAAGGAATTGGGGGACGATCAAAAATATACTCCAAAGTCTGGCTGGATATCGAAGTTCACGGGCAATTTGCAATGCAGCTGTAGATTCGGAAAAGACCTTTCCGTTTTTTAAGAAAAGGATGGATTCAGGTTCGTGGGAGTTTATGTTATTCTCACCAAGCGTTCGGTTAGCGTATTCTGATTGCAAGGGAGAAAAGGTGAGGGAACCGGATTTGTTATTCCTCAACAGAAATCTGACGGACCCATTGCACAGGTGGCAAACACCATCAAAAAAAACAACCTTTTCAGGCTTATTTTCCAAGGTCAGTAACTGATAAATATATAGCCCTTGTATAACTCCAACTCATCCTCCTCATTCAATCGGGCAAATCGCACCCTGGCGTCATAATAATAATGACCTGCAGGCACCATGTTGCCTTCCTGATCCTTACCATCCCAATTCACGTCAATATCATTTGAGATGACCCGGATTTTGACTCCCCACCGGTTGTACACGGTGAAGATCACCTCGTTGACAAAACGCGGCTCCGGGCAAGCCTTAAAGGTTTGATTATCCGCATCCCCGTTTGGGGTAAATGTATTTGGTAAACGGAAATATGGGCAGTTGTCAAAGCAGGCCACATTACTGAAATCGCTCTCATTATCAAAAGAATCAACAGCGGTCACCACATAGCAATTTGCAAGGTTTGCACTCGTATGGACATAAAAGGTATCTGTGGTAGAGGCAAGGAATTCAAACGGACTATCGGACCTTCTCTTCACATAGATATTGTAAATGGCAATTTCCGTATCACAGTTGTTGGAAAAATCTGGCTGCCACCAAATTTCATTTTCATTCGGGTTCGGAATGTCTATTGGGTTGGAGGAACAATCCAATCTGGAATAAAGTGAATCACAGTTTGTGCTTTTAGCGAATAATGTCGGTGGACAGGGAGGTATGGAATCCCTCGGTGTTTCACATTTTATCTGACTTCGGTTGGAGAGAATGGCTGGAAATTTGTCCGAGAAGTAACTTCCCCGAGTTTCAACATAATAACAGTATTCCTCTCCATTTATCAGTTTTATTCCCTGGTATGTTCCCCAATCCGTGTAGCTCATTTCATCATCCTCAACCAAAACCGAATCAATCATTTCATACTGTCCGGAGATCTCCCGAAAGATATAATGATAAGTATCATTTAGGCTCCAGGGAACAGTGGCTTCCCATTCCAATTCTACCCTTTCTCCTCCTGGGGTTGAACTAAGGAAAACCGAAGAGGCGTTTGAAGCAGGGTCCTGGAGAGAATCACCCGAGTGGGTAAAGAATTCAAGTCTGTAATCAATAAAGGTATCGACGGTATTCACATTCTGATCCAAAAACAGGGTGTCATCCATATCAGTACTTGAAAAAACCAATTGCTCATTCCCCAATATGCCTCTGTACAGATCGTAACGGTAGGTTGGTGGATAAACCGAAGAATCCAATTCCGAAGGTTTGGCCCAGGCCACTCTGACCACCCCGTTCTGCCCGGTTGAATCTACATCCACATTTGTGAGGAATGGCACATCTAACATTAGAGTAGCACAAACCTGATTTGAGCTTTTGCTTCTAGCGCCGTCGGGAAGGGTAGCCACTATCAGGTAACAATACTCAGGTCCTTTTAAAAGGCCGTTCCCATTGTTATTATCTCTGAAGCTTGTTGCATTAATCCCGGTCGTCCCAATAAGTTCATAACCCGACAAAGGTCCGGTTACGCAAGATTCGGGAATTACTGAATCAGGGCTTTGCCCGATCTTTCTATAGATCTCAATTTCATTGGCAAGTCCACAGCTATAGGGTTGCCATCGCAAATCGATAAAACTGGTTCCGACTATAGCAGGGTCCATCACCGGGGGAGGTGCCATGACCGAGATATTAACATCCCCAAAATCCGTGAGCCTTACAGTCTCATCAACATTATCATCTACCCTGAACACAGCTCTGTAATCGCGCCTACGGACATGATCACAAACCGTGTTCCATCTAAATAAAAGTGAACCGGGACTGTCCTGGGGTGGGTTGTTCGGAGGTGAATATGTCGCAGGTGAAACGCTTAGATCAAATGGCTCACCAGATGCGGAAAGGATGACTTGATTACTATCTGGGTCGGTTCCTAAAACCCTGAATTCCAATCGATTACCAGCAACTATGCAGGTATCCTGGGGGACCGTTATCCTCGGCCTTTTGTTTGCATTCCCCGCCACAATGATCTGCATATCCCTTGTCACATAACCAAGTTGAAAATATTGTCCGCTAAATGGGTTCTTCCTCCATTCAATTATCCTGAAGGCTACGTTATATAGTCCGTTTAGGTTTGGGGCATCCCAAGTGATAACACCGGTCACTGGATCAAGAACAAAATATGCAGGCGCGGTCCCATCTTCAGTAAAACCTCCCGCCGCTACATCCGGATCTCTGTAGTTGACTACATCAAATCCCCCCCCCATTTTTGGAACCGACATCTCATAGGAGACCGAATCCCCATCAGGATCATATCCTCCATTGTCCAGTATCCACTTTTGCCCGTTTGCAGCATTCACAACCGGTATCTGCGTAAACCTGGGACTTGCATTCAGGCCTGCTGCAGCATCAATGTACACCTCGGACTGAACATAAAAGGCAGTATTAACCGAATTGTCAAAATTTAGAACTCCGGCATTTCGGTTTTCATCGGTCACAGACACGATATAGGAAATTCCTGTACCACTGGGGAAGGTATGGACAGTATCGAACCAACTAATCCCAACATCGCCGATTTCAATGGAACTATCAAGACTGATGGTTCTTACGGGAGAATTGTCTCCAAAATCGATGTCTATCCGCTCACTTTTTACTGTACTGTTGAGATCGGTATAGAGAATGACGGTGAAACGCCATTTTAGGAAGCTGTTGTCAATATTTTCCGCCAATATCTCCCCTGCCCTGATGTGCGTCGCATTAGCCTCAAGGATTAGTAATAAGAAAATAAGGGTAAAAAAGCCTTTCAAAAGCCCTTTAAGGTCCATCTTACTCTAGAACAATCAAACATTAATACGGGTTTTATCGGAAAGGTTGCTTAAAAAACGCTAATTGAACCAAAATAATTTAAATGAAAGATAAATTTCATGATAAGATTTGCGGGGGCAGGACTCGGGTAATAATTTTATCGCAAAACAAGTGATCAATGGGTTGGTTTCTCTCCGCTTTGTCCAGCAGTATTGGCAGAAAAGTAATTGTTTCCTTAACAGGGCTTTTTCTGATCCTTTTTTTGATCGTCCACGCCTCTGGCAATTTCACCCTGTTGAATGCAGGTGATGATAAGGGTGCGGCCTTCAATGCCTATTCAGAATTTATGGGACATAATCCCCTAATTCAGGCCGTTGCCTGGATTACAAAGATCCTTATCCTGGTTCATATACTTCAGACCATCTATCTGGCATTGGTCAATCGCAAAGCGAGGCCAGTGGGTTATAAATATGAAAAACCGGGCCAGAGCAGTGGTTGGAGTTCCAGAAATATGACCTTTCTAGGGATTATCATTCTTGTTTTCCTTGTCCTCCACCTTAAAACCTTTTGGTATGTCGTCCATTATGGTGAGGTTCCCTTTGTCAACGGTGACCCGTCACAAGGCAAGGATTATTTTAAGCTAGTCGCTGTTGCGTTCAGCCAACCATGGTATGTTGCCCTTTATTTGATAGCACTTGTTGGATTGGCATTTCATTTATGGCACGGCTTTCAAAGCGCCTTCCAGACCATTGGTTGGAACCATCCCAAATACACCCCAATGATCAAAACTATAGGCAAAATCCTGGCTATTCTCATCCCAATCGGATTTTCGACCCAGCCTATTTATATCTACCTCCTAACAAATTGAAATCCATGAATCTAGATGCCCATATTTCTGAAGGTCCATTAGCTGAGCAGTGGTCAAAGCATAAGTTCAATACCAAGCTTGTTAATCCGGCCAACAAAAGAAAGTACGATATTATCGTTGTAGGGACCGGTTTAGCCGGAGCTTCTGCAGCAGCAACATTAGCGGAATTGGGATATAATGTCAAAGCATTTTGTTTTCAGGATAGTCCAAGGAGGGCTCACAGTATTGCTGCCCAGGGAGGAATAAATGCAGCAAAGAATTACAGAAACGATGGTGACAGCGTTTTTAGGCTGTTTTACGATACAATCAAAGGAGGGGATTATCGTAGCAGGGAAGCCAATGTGCATCGGCTTGCTGAGGTAAGTGTGAATATTATTGATCAATGCGTTGCTCAGGGTGTTCCATTTGCCAGAGAATATGGGGGCTACCTTGATAACCGTTCCTTTGGAGGGGCCCAGGTATCACGGACCTTTTATGCAAGAGGTCAAACCGGCCAGCAGTTGCTATTAGGGGCTTATTCTCAAATGTCAAGGCAGGTCACATTGGGAAAGGTTGAGATGTTTCCAAGGACCGAAATGCTTGACCTGGTCGTAGTTGATGGAAAGGCCAGGGGGATTGTTACCAGGAACCTTGTAACAGGTAAGATCGAAGCTCATAGTGGTCATGCGGTTCTACTTTGTACCGGGGGTTATGGTAACGTATTTTACCTGTCCACCAACGCCATGGGAAGCAATGCAACTGCCTCCTGGAGGGCATATAAAAAGGGTGCGTTGTTCGCAAATCCCTGTTTTACGCAGATCCATCCAACTTGTATTCCAGTCTCAGGTGACCATCAAAGTAAATTGACCTTGATGTCCGAGTCTTTGAGGAATGATGGAAGGGTTTGGGTGCCAAAAAAGGTTGGAGACAAAAGACATCCCAACGATATTCCTGAGGATGAAAGGGATTACTATCTGGAAAGAAAATATCCTTCCTTCGGGAACCTTGTTCCAAGAGATGTAGCTTCCAGAAATGCCAAAATGGTATGTGATGAAGGTCGAGGGGTAGGAGATAGTGGATTAGCGGTCTATCTGGATTTCAGAGATGCGATCCTGAGGGATGGCGAGGATGTGATCAGGGCCAAGTATGGGAATCTTTTCCAGATGTACGAAAAGATTACCGACGAAAATCCATACCAGGTTCCGATGAGGATCTACCCGGCAGTCCATTATACCATGGGAGGCTTATGGGTCGATTATAACCTTATGACCACTGTTCCCGGATTATTTGCACTTGGAGAATGTAATTTCTCAGACCATGGAGCCAACCGTTTAGGTGCTTCGGCCCTGATGCAGGGATTGGCAGATGGGTATTTTGTTATTCCAGCCACCATCGGAGGCTATTTGGCTGATTTGCCTTATGATAAAGTGCCTCTTGATCACCCAGAATTCAAAAAGACCATAGATGATGTTCAGAACAGATTGGGTAAGCTTCTATCCTTAAAAGGAGATAAGACCGTGGATGAATTCCATAGAGAATTGGGGAACATCATGTGGGAGTATTGTGGGATGGCCAGAACCAAGGAAGGTCTTGAAAAGGCACTTGGCAAGATCAGAGAGGTTAGAGAGGACTTTTGGAAAAATGCAAAACTGATAGGCACCAATGGGGAGTTCAATATCACTCTTGAAAAGGCCCATCGGGTTGCTGATTTCATGGAATTGGGAGAATTGATGATCATGGATGCCCTAAATAGGAATGAGTCCTGTGGTGGGCATTTCAGAGAGGAATTTCAAACCCCTGAAGGGGAAGCATTGAGGGATGATGAAAATTATTCCTACGTATCGGCCTGGGAGTACAAGGGAGATCAGGCAGCTCCTGAGCTTCACAAGGAAAACTTGAAGTTTGATAATGTGAAACTCACTCAAAGAAGTTATAAATAACCCTATACCATCAAAGATGAATCTAACACTTAAAGTTTGGCGACAAAAAAATTCCTCCAGCGAGGGAAAGATGGTTGAATACAAGGCTGAGGATGTTTCACCAGATATGTCCTTTCTTGAAATGCTGGATGTCCTTAATGAGAAACTTCTTAAGAAGGGAGAAGATCCGATAGCATTTGATCATGATTGCCGTGAAGGCATTTGCGGAATGTGCAGCCTGTTTATTAACGGAAGGCCACATGGACCTGGAGAGGCGGTAACCACCTGCCAACTTCATATGAGAAGCTTTAAAGATGGGGACACCGTTTTCATTGAACCTTTTAGGGCCAAGGGATTTCCAATAATTAAGGATCTTGTAATTGATCGGGGCGCATTTGACAGGATAATCCAGGCAGGAGGGTATGTATCAGCAAATACCGGTAGTGCACCAGACGCAAATGAGATCCCCATTCCAAAGGATATAGCCGAAAATGCATTTGATTCTGCGGCTTGCATTGGATGTGGAGCCTGTGTCGCAGCCTGCAAAAATGCTTCTGCAATGCTTTTTGTCAGTGCAAAGGTCACTCAGCTTGCCCTTTTACCTCAGGGGCAGGTAGAAAGAAAAAACAGGGTTGAGAATATGGTAGCCCAAATGGATGAGGAGGGATTTGGTTCCTGCACAAATACAGGGGCATGTTCAGCCGTTTGTCCAAAGGAAATTCCATTAGATAATATCGCTACTCTTAATAGAGAATATTTAAAAGCAAAAGCCACTTCAGATAACGTTTAACAAGAATGAAATTTCTTTTCCTCGTCCAGGGTGAAGGGCGTGGTCACATGACACAAGCAGTGTCATTGAAAAAGAAATTGGAAGACGATGGGCATACCGTGTATGCTGGAGTTGGGATCAACCCAAGGAGGGAAATTCCCGCTTTTTTTAGTAACGAGTTTAATACCGAGCTATTTCGATACCAAAGCCCAAACTTTATTACCGATAAAAAGGGCAGGGGCTTGCAGATAAGCCGTTCAATTTATCTAAACCTTCTTAAGACCCGTCATTTTCTTACCGAGATAAAAAAGATCCGGGGAAAAATAAATGCCATTGAACCCGATGGGATAATCAACTTTTATGAGCCCCTGGGAGGACTAATGAATCTGTTTTCAAAATCCATGGCGCCAACCTATGGCATCGGTCACCAATTCCTCCTACTCCATCCCGATTTCAAGCTTCCGAGATCTAATTTTTCGGATCGGGTATCATTACAAAATTTCACCAGGATAACAGGGCTGGGTTGTCGTAAATTTTTTGGACTCTCGTTCTATGAGCTTCCGGATACAAAAAAGATCATCCCTGTCCCTCCGCTGTTACGCCAGCAGATCTTAAATCTTCAATCCAGGAATGAGGGTTTTTTACTGGTCTATATTCTTAACCCCGGCTATATTGAAGAGGTTAAAAGGTGGGCTGCTAATAATCCAGGAACAAAGGTGTGCTGTTTTACCGATGCCTTAAAAGAGGATACCTATGAACACCAAAGTGAAAACCTTACCCTTTATGGACTTTCCGGCACCAAATTCCTGGAGCTTCTTTCAAAGTGTAAGGGGCTTGTCACAACTGCAGGATTCGAATCCGTCTGTGAAGCCATGTACCTTAAAAAGCCGGTGCTGATGGTTCCGGTGGAGAATCACTTTGAGCAATATGTAAATTCAAGAGATGGCCATAAGGCTGGCGCCGGGATCTATGCGGACCGATTTGATTTTGATTCATTTTTATCATGGATGGAATCAGAAAAGGGAAAAGAAAATAACTTTGAGGACTGGGTGGATAGGAATCAAGACAAGATCACCCGGGAAATATATTCGGATCTAAATCGAAGAAAATGAAACATACACCCAATATTCTTGTAGTTCTGGTCTTATTGATCGGCATTAATTGCAGTCAAAAAGCTGTAGGCCAGAAACTTGATTCTCCAAAAGCTTTTAAAGCCTTCCTGGAAAACAATTCAAATGCCCAATTGATCGATATAAGAACCGAGGAAGAAGTTGAAAGGGGGAAGATCGAAGGATCGGTCAATTTCGATTTTTACAAGGAAGACTTTCAGAACCGTATGCAATCCTTGGACAAAACCAGACCTGTAATGGTTTATTGCGCCGCTGGGGGAAGGAGTGCGAAAGCTGCAAAAATGCTAAGCGATATGGGCTTTCTTGATGTCCATGACCTGGATGGAGGCATCAACGCCTGGGTAAATGCAGGATTTCCCTTAAAGAATTAGGGGGTGTTCCCTTTGAGATCGCTGGTGATATTCAAGGCTTCATAAAGGTGGTGATCCTTCTTGATCGACTTGAACCATTTTTCTCTTTTGGCTGAAAAGATCGAATCCTCATCCATTTTAACCTGATCTTCAGGTAAAGGAATGGCGTTGAAATCTTCTATCGCCTTTGCGGATTTCTTCAACTCCTCTGACCTTTCCTTTTTAAGTTTTTGCATGCTGGTATATTCGTCAAAGTTCAATGGAACCTTTGTGGATTCACTTTGATCTTTCAGGTATTCCGCATTGCTTTTCACACCCATAAAGTAGGGGTCTTTCTTGACCCTTATTCCACTATTCTTTTGAATTGCTTTGATCTCGGAATTTACACCCGCAGATAAAGTCTGGAAGTCTGCAGAACTGATCTCATCCCAAACCAAAGCATTCTCATAATCCTTTTCCCCTATATCGATCAATTCATAATTGTCAGGAAGTATTATATCTGGCGTAACCCCCTTCAATTGAGTGGATTTACCATCGATCCTGTAAAATTTCTGAACGGTAATCTTCAATGAACCCAGAGGCTTCAAATAGGAGTTATCTCCTTTTGACAATCTATCCATTTGCCTGTCAAGTTCAATGAAACGCTGCACCGTTCCTTTTCCATAAGTGTTCTTGGCACCGATGATCAATGCCCTGTTATAATCCTGGAGAGCAGCGGCAAGGATCTCCGATGCTGAGGCACTAAAGAAATTTGTGAGTACTACAAGTGGTCCCTCAAAAACAATTCCCGACTCAAAATCCTGATAGATCTGAGGTTGACGATCCCTTGCCTTGACCTGAACTACCGGCCCCTTGTCTACAAAAAGGCCCACCATCTTGATAGCATCTTCAAGAGATCCACCCCCGTTGTTCCTTAGGTCAAGAATGATCTTCTCTACTCCCTCTCCTTTCATTCTCTCCACTTCATTTCTTACATCCCCTGAGCTTGTTCGGCCATTGGGACTATTGAAGTTGGAATAGAATTTTGGCAAATAGATATAACCGATCTTGGAATTTCCTGTGTTCTTATTCTCAAGGAATACAGATCTTGCATAGGTCTGCTCCAGTTGGACCACATCTCTGACTATGGGGATGATCTTGGTGCTCCCATCAACTTTTTTCACTGTAAGTCTCACTTCAGTACCTTTTTTCCCCCTGATCAATTTGACAGCATGATCCACCCTCATCCCAACCACATCCTTAGGCTCTTCATCTCCCTGTGCAACTTCAAGGATCAAGTCGTTGATCTCCAAATCTCCCTGTCGCCAGCAAGCACTCCCTGCCACAATATCAACAACCTTGATGTAGTCTCCAGATTGGGAAAGCCTTGCGCCGATCCCCTCAAGTCTTCCTGACATCTCAATATCGAAGTCCTCTTTATCCTTGGGAGGGAAATATCCCGTGTGGGGATCATTCAGGTTCGCTATTACGTCGAGGTAGGCCGCAAGCCAATCGTCCCTTTCCTGCTTGTCAAGCCTGTTAAACCATTCTTCGTGGTTTTCCAGGACCTTCTTTCTCGCATTTTCTTCAATTTCATCAAAACTTTTCTGAAGAGAATCGGCCTTATCCTTGTTTCTTTCTACACCATTGTAGGTTCTGACAAGGGTTGCATACTTTAAGTTCCTTCTCCACCTCTCCCTCAACTCTCCTGTGGATGAGACATAATCATATTTATCTCTGTCGGTTTGAAAGGAATCGATCATTGAATAGTCGAAAGGGTTTTTCAACTCCTCTTGGTAGAACTCCTGGGTTTCCTGGATCCTTTTCTCAATGATGGAGATCGTAGCATTCAAAAATTCATAAGATCCCATCTTGATCTGATCATCGATCTTCGTCTCATACTGAGATAAGAACTCAATATCAGATCTGATCAGAAAGCGCTTCTGGTTATCGAGCCGATTCAAAAATCCTTCGAAGACCTCCTTGGAGAATTCATCGTTTACAGGCTTAGGATCATAATGCCCGTATTTAAGACTATTCATAACCAACTCCATCAAGACCGACTCTTTGTTGAAAAATGGGGCAGGACTGGAGCCCGAGAAAAAAACAAGAGCGATCAGGAGTAAGACTGACCAAAGCCTTTTAAAATTCATTTTCCTGTTTGATTTCTGAGCCATTATTCAATATTACTTTCAAAAACGAAAAAATGTTCAATTTTTCTCTCGAGCTGGGCATATTTATATAAACGGTCTGACTTTAGGTATTTATCAAAAATTTAACCAATTTTCTCTTTTAACATCAGAATCATCCGAAATGAGAACTTCTACCTACCTGCTACCGATAATTTTCATTTTTTGCTTTTTCCTTTTCGCGGCCGGTTTTAATACCGTTCAAGCTCAGAACAAGGCAAAGGATGTAATGATCGTGGAGATCATTTTCTCTTTTAATGGACCTCAGGACGTTTCAGGGATTTATATTTCAAGACCAGAGGGAAAGACCGAGAAGATACCCCTAATTGGGTTTGTAGGAGAAGAGAACATTCAGAAGAACGGGATAACCATTGCCCAACAAATCAAAAAGATCTACGACGGTGGATGGAAGCTTGAAAGCTCCTGCGGGGGAGACAATAGCAAGCGATATATTTTTATCAAATAAGAAAGTATTTAGTCTTTCTTCAGGAAGACCTTTGTGATCATTCCACTATCCGATAATCCACTCGATGTAAACGTTATCTTATAGCCTTCTTTGGCTAGTCTGTTCAGGGTTGTTACGATAATATCACCGTTTTTTTCCTGGTTTTCCTCTTTAAAAGGCTTGAATGGTATGATCTCGAAATCTCCATTGCCATAATAAATATGGATCCCCTTTCCATGATAGGCTGGAATCTCATAGATTTCCATCATTATCAATGGCTCATGTTCGTTTTCTGCTTTGCTTTTAAACGAAAGTAGATTCAATGTAAAGGACCCACCCACAAGGAAGGCGAAGAGGTAGATCAAAGTCTTAGGAATTTTCATTTTAACTGTATTTTTAGATCACAACTGAAATTTAATGGAGGGGAGGTAAATATGGTATACTCCAGGCTTGAAATTCAGAACCAAACCTTTATTGACCTCTTGGCCACCGGTTATTCCGCTGAACTATATCTGAACTTTTCCTTTCAGGATCTACCTCAAAGAAGGATACTTCTTTTTCGGTCATAATCACCTTACTGAATTGTGAATTGTCTTTTGCCCAGACCTCAGCAGGATAATAAAAGTCTTCTGATCCACCATTTTCAAAATATACCCTCAGGCTTATTGGCATTGGGATTCCACCGATATTCTTCAACCTTAGATCATACAAATGAAACTTTTTTGGAAGTTTCTGACCCCAATCCCTATTCCAGTTCTCCCTTAGTGTTTCGACTACTGAGGTGTCTGACCTTAGCCCAAATTCAAGAAGATCATTGAACTTGAGGGATTCCCCTTGACTCGAATCGATATGATCAAGCTTTGACTTATAAGACAAATAATTGTTCCCCTCTACTGTAAACCATTGGACTGTATCAATAGAAATATCTACGTGATCGGTAGAAAAAAACCAGCTTCTCCAAAACCACCCCAGGTCTCTTCCTGATGCATCTTCCATAGTCCTGAAAAAATCTGCTGGTGTGGGATGTTTGAACTTCCAACGGTTCGCATAGGTCCTGAAAGCATGATCGAAGGCTTCAGGACCCAATATCAGATCCCTTAGTAAATTCAATACTGCCGAAGTTTTCCAATAGTCATTTAAGCTAAGATTTGATTCAATATCGGGTGGTGTCATTATGGGGGTTAATTCCCCCTTCTCCTTTGACATAAAACCGATGATCGATTTAGGGGTGCCTCTCCTGGAAGGATAATCCGGATCCCATCCCTTTTCGGCATGGTATTCCATGAAAACATTCAATCCCTCGTCCATCCAGGCCCAGGCCCTTTCATTCGAGTTAACGATCATAGGAAAAAAATTATGACCGATCTCATGAATGATCAGGCTAATAAGCCGTCTTTCCTGATACTCGGAATAACTCCCATCATCATCCGGCCTTCTTCCATTGAAACAGATCATTGGGTATTCCATTCCTGACCGATTCAGGTGAACCGCCAGCGCATGAGGATAGGGATACTCAAAGGTTCTTTCAGAATGGGAAATCAGAGTGTGTTCAATAGCTTTTGTGACATTTAGTTCCCAGATAGGATTGGCCTCAGGTGGGTACATTGAATGAGCAAAAACATTCCTTTCTCCGATTTTTACATTTTTCCCCTCCCAAATGAATCGCTGGGAAGAGGCAAATGCAAAATCCCTGACCTTCTCTGCTTTGAATTTCCAGGTCTTGGTTTTTCCTGCCTTGGATTTGAGGTTTTCAAGGGCTTCCTTTTCAGAAATAATAAAAACCCTTTCCGGACTTCTTTTGGCAACTGAATACTTTTCCTCAAGCTCGGAACCGAGCACCTCGTTTGTATTTATCAGCTCACCTGTCGCCCCTACAATATGGTTTTCTGGCACCGTGATATTGACCTCAAAATCACCAAACTCAAGACCGAATTCTGACTGCCCATGGAATTGCCGCACTTCCCACCCATTTATATCATCATAAAGGGCAAGTCTGGGATAAAATTGAGCAATGCAGAACACTGAGTTTCCATCCTTTTCAAAAGTTTCATACCCCGACCTTCCCCTGACCTTGTTTACATCATTTATGGAATAGGTCCATTCAATTTTAAATCGGTATACTCCTCCTGGGATTATGGGCTTAACCATGATTACCTGCATCATGGTCCCATCAATTCTATGTTTCAGATCCGCTCCATTTTGATCCTTGACCGAAATGATTTGCATATCACTATCGAATGGTTTTCCGATTGCCCTGCTGATCTCGGATGCCTTCACCGGATCCGACAAACTGTTATCCTGAACAAGGTATCTTTCAGCATCAGCCGCTCTTGTATTTTGATCCAATTGGATCCATAGGTAACCGAGTTCAACCGGAGCATTATTGTGATAGGTTATCAGCTCATTACCTGAAATGGTCTTTTTTTTCTCATCCAAGGTGACATCGATCCGATAGTCAACTTTTTGCTGAAAGTAATCGGGTCCTGGTTGGCCATCAGCTAACCTAAAGGAATTGGGCGTGGGGAGATTCTCGGCTATGGGTCGAAAAATATTCTGAGTATAAGCTTGGGGCCCAATTAGAATTAACCCAAAAAGAAATAGGTAGACTCCCATTCCCTTGGCAAGAGGATAAAAAAAAGGCCTGATAAACAGGCCTTTGAAGAACTTCACAAATAAATTATTTGGCTCCGCCAATAGTATATCCAACAGTGAATTGCCCTGTTACATTATGAAAATCCTTAAAGCGATAAAGAGCATCCATTTCTTGGGGATAATCAGCTTCCACCTGATCTCTTACATCCTGATCAATGACATTCAGGAAGCCGTAGGAGAATCTAAGACCAAAGTTCAATCCCATATCTAGCTCCAACTCAAACCCGATTATACCAGCAAGATCAAAGTTGGTGTAAGACCTATATTGTTTCAGATCGTTATTGAATTGACCTAAGAAAGCACTGGTTTCAGCATCTGTACCCCCAAGTGTTTGGCTATGTCCCACCAGGAAAGAAGGCTGAAGGCCAAGAAGAAAACTTGACCCTCTACCATGGAAGGAGGCCAGGATAGGGATATCAATGTAATTCAGCTTGTCCTCATAAGTAAGGGTGGTAAAGTTCACTCCCCACATATTCTGGCCGTCGCCATCATTGTTCAAATTGGTGAACTCGCCACCCCTTTGAGAGTAAAGCAACTCAATCTGCACCCGGAATGAATTAGTAACGCTCATCCTGCCATATAGTCCTCCATGAAAACCGAGGAGAACCCCAATTTGGTCGGTTTCTGTACCTAAAGGAGCCGTCAAGGCAGATACATTTAATCCAGCTCTTACTCCACCCTTATATCTTTGACCGTAAGCCGTGCTTCCCAAAACAACCAACAAAGACAGTAGTATAAGTTTTTTCATATTGTTTCTTCTAAATGGAATTCAAAAAGAGATTATTCAAATAACTTTTCCAAATTATAGCTTCTTGAGCCTTTCACCAATAATGCACCTGCTTTAGGTAAGATTTTTTGCCATTCTTTTCTGATCTCATTAAAATTTTCAAAATATACCACCCCCGCGATTCCCTTGGCAAATGAAAATTCGCTTCCAACCAGATACAAAGCCCGGGGTTCCTTGCTCTTCGCAAGATCCAGGATCTCGCGGTGTTCATTTTCAGTATAATCGCCTAATTCCTTCATTCCACCCAGGAGCAGATGCCATGGTCCCTGGAAATCCTGAAAAAAACTGTTGATAGATGCTGCCATGCTGGTAGGATTGGCGTTGTAGCAATCCATAAAGATCTTAAGCCTGTTTTTTTCAATGATCTGAGATCGGTTGGACTCCGGGAAGAACGACCTTACCCCCTTCTCAATTTTTTCATTATCCAGACCAAAGTGTTTTCCAATAGCAATTGCCCCAAGGATGTTGCCGAAATTGAAATTTCCGATCAAATTGCTTTGAAACGAATGATCCGGGTCCATTGTTTTAACGATCAATCCGCTTTCTCCGAATTCATAATCTCCTCTTATATCAGACGGCACATCCCTTCCGAAGGAGATACCATTTCCTCTTATCCCCTTAAACTCGTCCTGGTCCCCGAAAAAATAGATCGGACAGCTTTCTTTTGTCGAAAATTCGAAGAATTCTGAAGTAGCCGCTATCACTCCTTCAAATCCTTCAAATCCTTCCAAATGGTCCTTGCCGATATTGGTAACCAATAGGACATCGGGCTCTCCGATCCTCAGCAGGTCACGATGCTCTCCTTGATGGTTAGCTCCCATTTCCAAAACAAGTATCTCAGCATTGATGGGACATGAAAGGATGGTTAAAGGCAATCCTATGTGATTGTTAAAGTTTCCTGGGGTGGCGAACACCTCGAAGGCCTCTGAAAGAATAGCCTTGACAAGACCTTTTGTAGTGGTTTTTCCGTTTGAACCCCCAATTCCCAGTACCCTTGCATCCAGATCTTGCCTGTATCTATTCGCCAATAACTGTAGAGCCTCCAGGGAGTTCTT
This sequence comes from Cytophagales bacterium, assembly GCA_028279065.1. Taxonomy (GTDB): domain Bacteria; phylum Bacteroidota; class Bacteroidia; order Cytophagales; family CCMP332; genus JANQHS01. The sequence goes on along the minus strand of JANQSY010000190.1, from coordinate 37,419 downwards.
AACAAGGAATTTTCTCTCACCTATTAATTCAGGATCATCTATAACTGCAAGCTTAGCCCCATTTTTAAGGGCCTGGTCCGCATACTGGTTCCCATCAAAAGAAGGCCCCCTCAGAGAGAAAAAAATGCTCCCCTCAGTGATGGTTCTGGTATCGGTACTTACACCAGAGGAATTCCTGAATTCCGAATAGAGGTTATCAAGCCAATGGTATTCCTGGCTCAATTTCTGAAATAAGTCACACTGAAACTTTCATACCCTGCGGTAGTCTTTTCCCATTCCTCCACAACCACGATCAGCTTTCCGGCAGTTTTATCGAAATGATATTTAAGGCTCCTGGGAGCGGTCTCACCTTCCTTCATGTTCAGGAATTTGAATTCATCCTCGTTGGCATACTCCAGGCCAAATCTTATCGGTTCGTCTTCCCAACGTTCGAGGTCAGGATTGAAATGATTGAAAAACATCCGGACGGTATCTTCCGCAACCCTGATCGCCATGAATTCAAGAATTGTATTCTTTCCATCCTTGATCAATTGAAAGGAACCCAGCATCTCATCTGCTTTGGGACTTGTCCAATTTTCATATACCTCCCCACCAAATGCATTTCCTTTCCATTCCCCTGCCAGCCATGAAAACTTAGAAAGGTCTTGGGCTTTTGAAGGGAGGGAACAGCAAAAAAATAGTACCCCAATAAATGCCCATAAACTGACTGCTTTTGATCCGCTATACATGCTTCGAAATTTACCAAGTTTTGCTTCGGAAATAAAACCCAAACTCATTCTGTGGCATCATTTAAGGACCAGTCATAATCCAGGTAGCTCACTGATACATCGGGATCAAGGGCAAATCCCATTTTTTCCTGAACAAACCTGATGGTTCCTTTCTTCCCACCAAAGTCGATCCCATACCAAAGAAAGATCTTTGATAGTTTGTACTCTTCAGTTCCAAACCGGTTTTTCGATAAATCCCCTAGGAACCTCAATGTTTGGGACTCCAATTGTTTTTCAAGGTCCTTGCCGGTATAGGCTTTCCCTAAAAGAGCAGGACAAGACCTCGAGGCACAATTAAGGGCAAAATGTATCCTGGGTTCCTCAAACTTTTCTCTTAGGATCCTATGCTCCATATCGTTAAGGCTTAGTAGGTGCGGACCGAGTCCAATCTCTCTCCTATCCCAGATGGAATTGATAAAAGGAATTTCAATTCCACCTTTGATTTCCTTGATCGAGGAAACAGGGTAATTATTGACTATTAGGTTGACAGTCGTAGCGTTGTAAAGGTTGATCCAATAGGCCATTTGATCTTCGCTCGACCATGATCCTTCATCCGGATAGTTATTGGACAAGTAATCAAGGTATCGGATCAAAAGGCTGCTTTTTGATTGAAAGCATAAGTAATCGACCATCCCATTATCCATAACGCACTGGTCGAGAAGAGAATCCCAGGTATCATGTCCAGGTGGGCTTTGTCCACTATGGAAGCTTTTATTAGAACATGAAGCCAGAATTAGAAATAGAAGAAAAAATGAAACTCTAGATAACACCGAACATCAACAGGATTGCTATGATAAAAATTCCGACCCCCACTATCCTATTTACAAATCGAAGGGGCACTTTCTGCAAAAGTCTCTTGCCTAAAAAAGCTCCCAGAATTGCGGAAGCTATCCCAATCAACAGAAGGGGAAGTATCGATCCGGGGGAATCGAGACTCGAAAAGAAATTCCTGTAAATGCTCAACCTGGCAAAATCAACTAAGACAGCTATCCAGATGCCGGTAGCTATAAACTGCTCTTTAGTCAGGCCTAACCGAATAAGGAACATACTCCTCAGGGCTCCCTGATGTCCTGAGAATCCACCAAAGAATCCACTGATCGACCCTCCAAGGATTAGGTTATCGAGCAACCGGGTTCCCAGGTCCTTTCCAAACTCCTCATAGACTAAAAAAAAGATCATCAGGATGCCGATCAGGAAACTATGCAACGGAACATCGAATTCTTTTCCGAAAGCCTCATAGCTAAAAAGGTCTGGGAGTTCCGAAACCAACAACAGACAATAGGATCCAAGGAAAGAAAAAATAAAAGCAGGCACTCCAAATTGTTTCAAGGTCCTCCAGTTACCATGCTTACCAACTAGGGCCATCTTGGCCAGATTGTTTGCAAAATGAACCACAGCAGTTGCTCCTACAGCAATTTCAATTGGAAAAAATATTGCAAATGCAGGGAGAAGCAGCGACCCCAATCCAAATCCGGAAAAAAATGTCAGTATTGAGGCCATGAAAGCCACTGAACCAATTAGGATCATTTCCATGGACCTAATATAATCTTCTCAAAAGATGATTTCCGGGATCACATTTTAAATCAATGTTAAGACTTCCCTTTTTAAAAAGATATAGTTACTTTTGCAGGCCAAAATTTTTCACGATGAAGAAGGACATACATCCAGATTATCACCCGGTGGTGTTTCATGATTCGGCAAGTGGATTTGAATTTTTGACCCAATCTACAATGTCATCTGATGAGACTATCAAATGGAGCGATGGCAACACCTATCCCTTGATCAAGGTTGAGATCAGCTCTGCTTCACATCCTTTCTTCACAGGTAAGAAACTCTTTGTGGATACCGCGGGTAGGGTTGAGAAGTTCAACAAAAAATATAAGCGCAACTAGAAGAAAACCTGCTTTGGTTTTAAGGTCTCCCCCACAAGGGAGACTTTTTTATTTTTGGACGAATGAGGATTTCATTATTTGATCCATATATAGCTTCAAAGGATCTTCTCCCTTTGACCTTTACCAGGCCCTGCTCAGAAATAAGAGTAGGGATAGATTCCATAAGGGAAAAATGGGAATATTATTTTGGATCCATCGGATCATGGCATACCTCAGAGCACCTCAAAAAAAAATATCCATTAAGGAAGGAAGGTGCGTCGGTTTTCCTGAACTCATGCCTAATTCCCGATCCCGAAATAACCGAAGCTATAAAATCCCTGAAAGAGGGCGAAGGCATAAAAAAAGGAGAACAAATTCTCTCCTATCATGGAAGTGCTGATATTGATCTTACAGTTGAGGATCCGCAGGTAGATGGAAAATTCATGGAATGGACCAAGGAGGTTAAAATTGTCAATAACCTATGGGATATCTTCTCTTTGAACGCGGATGAGATAGCTTCTGATATAAGGTTAAAAAAACTAATTCCTTCTACCCCTACCGACCCCCATACCATTATCTATGGAAAGGAAAACGTCTTTTGCCATGAAAGCGCTGAGGTCAGGGCAGCGATTCTAAATGCAGAGAATGGGCCGATACATATTGATGAGGGAGCGGTTATCAATGAAGGCTCCATCCTTTATGGGCCACTTTCAATTGGATCAAGAAGTGTCATTAGTCCGGGAGCAAAGATCCGGGGGGGAACTACCATAGGGCCAAATAGCAAAGTCGGGGGAGAGGTGAACAACTCTGTGTTATTTGGCTTCTCAAATAAGGCCCATGATGGCTTCCTAGGTAATTCTGTTATCGGGGAATGGTGCAACCTTGGTGCAGATACCAACAACTCAAACCTTAAGAACAACTACGATGAGGTCAAGCTTTGGAATTTCAGATTAAAGAGATTCCAGAAGACTGGCAAACAGTTCTGTGGTCTTATCATGGGGGACCATTCTAAATGCTCTATTAATACCATGTTCAATACAGGAACGGTTGTAGGAGTTGGTGCGAATATTTTTGGATCAGGTTTCCATTCCAACCTAATCCCATCCTTTTCCTGGGGAGGCCCTCAGGGAAGGACGACCTTCCAACTGAAAAGATTTTTCCAAACAAGCGAAATAGCAATGAAAAGAAGGGGTCAGGAGTTATCCGAAAATGATAAGGAGATCTTCCAATGGGTCTTTGAGAACACTTCCGAGAACAGAGCCTGGGAGAATAAATGAGGTTTAAGGATTTCCCAGGGGCAGAGGAAAACAAAAAAAAACTGGTGGAGTTGGTCCTTTCAGGAAAGATTTCCCATGCCCATCTGTTCAACTCCAATGAGGGGGGAATTGCCCTCCCTATGGCTCTTGGTTTCGCTTCTCTCCTGAACTGTGAGAACCCCGGTCCTGAAGGTTCCTGCGGGCAATGCCCATCATGTCAGAAAATGGAAAAGTTCATCCACCCTGATGTGCATTTCTCTTTTCCCCTTACCACAACAAAAAATATTAAGCGAACGGATGACTTAAAATGTTCCGAATTTTTGGAGCCATGGAGGGAGTTTCTTAGGGAAAATCCTTTTTCGAGTTTTCAAACCTGGACCGAAAAATTTTCAGAATATGAAAAGCTCCCTACACTGAAGAACATGGAGATCGTAAAGAGGGAGGCCAGAGAGATCATTCATGCACAAGCCCTCTCCTCCTTTGAAGGGAAGTTTAAGATCTTCATTATTTGGAGTTCAGAAAACCTAAATGAATCTGCCAGCAATACACTTCTGAAGATCGTTGAAGAACCGACCCCTGGGACTATATTCATTTTTGTTAGCAACAGCCTAAAAAGCCACCTAAAAACACTTTTATCAAGGGTTCAGATCAATTCATTTCCTTCTTTAAGTTCCTCAGAAGTAGCAGCGATCTTGAGATCCAGATTTGAAATAGAAAGCGAAACAGCGGAGAAAGCCGGAATGGTCTCAGGCGGCAGTGTAACCGAGGCCCTTCATATCTCGGGGTCCCCAAACCGAGTAGATTTCGAAAGGGTCCAGGAATGGTTCAGGAATTGCTATTCTTTGGATATGAGCAAATTGCAATCCTCAGCTGATGAGTTTGCGGGCTCAAATGGCAACTTCCAGAAAGGCATGTTCAAGGTGGCATTAAGGGCTTTGGAAAATGCCATAGGAACTTTGAAACCAGATTCTCAACCAAGCTGGAATCCAGGTCTTAGTCAGTTCTTTAGCGATTTCTACAAGAACGTCGGACCCTCAAAGTTTGAGATAATCAGAAAGGAACTGGAGGAAGGGCTTTATCTGTTGGACAGGAACATTCAGGCACGGCTTATATTTTTGCAGAAAAGCATAAAACTCAACAAGATCTTAAAAGGCAAAATTTAAAATGAAAAATATTTTTATCCTGATCGTTCTGATCGCTACTTCCTGCGGCTTTTCAAAAAATAAAAAGCAGACAGTGGCAACTATTTCAACGGAATACGGAGACATAAAAATTCTCCTGTATGATGAGACCCCAAAGCACAAGGAAAATTTCGTAAAACTGGCAAAGGAGGGGTTTTATGATTCAACTACATTTCACCGAATAATGCCATCATTTATGATCCAGGGTGGAGATCCAAATAGCAAGGATGATGACCCTCGAAATGATGGACAAGGTAGCCCGGGGTACACAATTGATGGGGAATTCAATCGAAAATTTCTGCACTTCAAGGGAGCTCTGGCCGCTGCCCGTATGCCGGATCAGGTCAATCCTGAAAAAAAATCCAGTGGCTGCCAATTCTATATTGTTGATGGAACCAAATTCAATACTCAGCAACTAAATGGAATCGCACAGCAAAAAGGGATTAACTACACGGCAGAGGAAAAGAAGAGGTATACCACTGAAGGGGGGTATGCCCCACTTGATTTGGATTATACCGTATACGGAATGGTGATCAGCGGAATGGATGTAGTCGGAAAGATTATAATCCAGCCAAAGGACAGAGCAAATCGACCCTTTACCAATATCTACATGACAGTAACCGTGGAGGAAATGAAACGAAAGAAGATCGAGAAGGAGTTCGGTTACATCTTCCCTGAAGAAGAGTAAAAGGTGAGGATACTTGTCACCGGATCTAATGGCCTCCTGGGCCAGAAGATTTCAGATCTCCTAGCTGAAGAGGGGATTGAGTTTCTGGCTACTTCTTCTGGGGAGAACAGAAACCCTGTTCTTAGCGGGGATTCAAAATACAGGAGCCTGGATATTACTGATCCATTGGCGGTTGATGTCTTGATACAGGAATTCAAACCCGATTACCTGATCAATACTGCTGCAATGACCAATGTGGACCAATGCGAATCCGAAAAGGAAAAGTGCCGGGCCTTGAACATCGACGCGGTTAAATACCTTCTTGATAGTTGTGAGAAGGTCGGTGCAATGCTTGTCCATCTTTCAACAGATTTCGTGTTTGATGGATCTTCAGGTCCATACAAGGAGACCGATGATCCAAACCCGATCTCATACTATGGATGGTCAAAACTTGCGGCAGAAAATTTAATTCTGGCCTCAGATAAGAACCATACAATTCTGCGCACAGTCTTGGTCTATGGAATTGTCCCGCGGATGTCCAGATCAAATATTGTCCTTTGGGTGAAGGATTCACTGGAAGCTGGGAAACAAATATCCGTAGTGAATGACCAATGGAGAACCCCTACCCTGGCAGAAGACCTGGCCAAAGGTTGCTTACTTGCCTGCCAGAATAATTCAAAAGGGATCTTTCATGTTTCCGGATATGAAATGATGAGTCCTTTTGAAATAGCGCTTAAAGTGGCTGATCACTTTCAACTGGACAAACACCTTATCAAAGAAACCGATGGAAGCAAATTCTCCCAACCGGCCAAAAGGCCACCAAAAACAGGCTTTGATATCTCAAAGGCAAACGATGAACTGGGTTATCAACCAAGATCTTTCAAAGAAGGGCTAGAGTTAACCGGGGAGCTCATATTGAAATATCGTTCATAAAGGATAGTTCTGTTTTTCTAAATTAGCCGCTTGGTCAAAATCTCTTTATGAAAAAAGTTTCATTCATTCTTCTTTCCGCCATCACACTATTAAGTTCATGCTCACCTGGGGTGGCGGGTGAATCCAGTTTTGAAGAAAGAGTAAACCAGGTCATTGAAAAATCTGTAGGCCCTTATCTGGACATGATAGGTAATCTGATCTTTTTCGAAATTCCTATTGGCGGTGGATTAGGCATGCCCTTTGTCATGGTGTGGCTCATAGCAGGTGCGGCATTCTTCACCTATTACATGAAATTCATCAACTTCAAAGGATTTGGCCATGCAATAGATATAGTCAGAGGAAGATATGATGATCCCAACGACCCGGGCGAGGTCAGTCATTTTCAAGCATTAACAGCAGCTCTTTCAGGCACAGTTGGCCTGGGAAATATTGCCGGTGTTGCCATTGCGGTTTCAATGGGTGGTCCAGGGGCTACGTTTTGGATGATTCTGGCAGGCCTCCTTGGAATGACGTCAAAATTTGTGGAATGTACGCTCGGAGTGAAGTACAGGGACGTTCATGAAGATAATAGTGTCAGTGGGGGTCCGATGTACTATCTGACCAAGGGACTTAAGAAAAAAGGCTTCCCGCTTTTGGGCAAGATCTGCGCAGTTATGTTTGCCATTTTTTGCATAGGCGGTTCATTTGGTGGGGGGAATATGGTACAGATTAATCAAGCGACCGAGCAGTTCGTGAACGTAACCGGAGGGGACGCAAGTTGGTTTTTCGGAAGGGAATGGCTTTTTGGTCTGGCGATCGCGGTTGTGGTTGCATTTATTATCATTGGAGGGATCAAAAGCATAGTGAGGGTAACAGATAAGATCGTTCCCTTTATGGTTGGAGTCTATCTTTTGGCTGCTGTCATCATTCTGGTGGTGAGGATACAAGAGGTCCCAGCCGCAATAGGATCAATCTTTGTAGGAGCTTTTGCGCCAAACGCCCTGTATGGTGGATTCCTTGGAGTGTTGATCCAAGGGTTCAGAAGAGCTGCCTTCTCAAATGAAGCAGGGATCGGATCGGCTTCCATTGCCCACTCAGCTGCAAAAACCGAGGAACCAATTTCGGAGGGAATAGTTGCCCTATTAGAACCTTTCATCGATACGGTTGTGGTCTGTACTATGACCGCCTTGGTGATCATCGTAACCAATCATGCTGATCCGTCATCATCACTAACAGGGGTTCAGCTTACCAGTAGTGCTTTTGAATCTACCCTTTCCTGGTTCCCTTATGTTCTTTCCGTTGCGGTCATTCTTTTTGGATTATCCACTATGATCTCCTGGTCTTACTATGGTTTGAAATCCTGGACTTTCCTTTTCGGGGAAAGCAGAGCGATGGACACCCTATACAAAATTATCTTCTGTTCTTTCATCATTATTGGTGCTGCCCTTAACATGCAGAAGGTTTTCAATTTCAGCGATGCCATGATCTTCGCTATGGCCTTTCCGAATGTGATCGGATTATATATTCTGGCTCCAGAGATAAAATCCGATCTGGATGAGTATATTAGAAAGGTAAAAGAAGGCGTGATCAAAAAATTCTGGTAATGACCTAAACATGAGATTTCCACCGCGGTGGTTCTCCTTTCTTTTTGCAACAAGCGATAAGGAGGCCCGGGGTATCACCGTACTTTCCATCCTTATCGTGATCATGATCGGAGTCAGGATAACTATATCCAATTCTAATGAAGCTCCCCCGTTGGATATCTCCATAACGGTGTTGGATAGCCTCTCCGAAAAACTGCACAAAAAGAATGAAGCTCAAATCCTTTCTTTAACTGATTTTCAAAAACCAAAAGGGCCATTTGACCCAAACAAGCAAACAAAATTAGGATGGATTCAGTTAGGCTTAGACAGCGTAATAGCAAGCCGAATAGAAAAATACCTAAACAAAGGAGGTAGATTTTTCAATAATGAGGACATCAAGAAGATCTATGGATTACCTGAGTGGTTTTACGATTCGGTTTCACCTTACCTTTTGGTCCAAAGAACAATCCAGATTCAACCCGATCTTGAAAAAGCAACAATTCCTGATCGCCCTAAAGTGCTAGACACCCAAAACCATTTAACTGATCTAAACCTTGCGGATTCCATAGGGTTGATCCTGGTAAAAGGAATTGGTCCGGTTTTCGCCTCCAGGATCCTCAGATACAGAGAACGGATTGGAGGTTATATTTCAAAATCTCAATTACTTGAAGTATATGGTATTGATTCCTCGGCTTTTGTTGGGATCATAGGCCAGGTCTCTATCGATACTTCGGTTTTTCAGATCCATAAGATCAAGATCAATTCAGTGGATTTCAACACCTTGCTTAGAAATCCTTATCTGGATTACGAACAGGTGAAAGCAATCCTGAATTTCAGAAAGCAGCATAGTGGGATCCGAAAGAAGAACTTTTTGGAATTTCCCTTTCTTTCGGAGCGTATGAAATACCGTCTTCTCCCCTACCTGGATTTTTCGCAGCCAGTTTAATAGCACTTCCAAAAAGGTCAGAATTATGATTCAAAGACCTTTTTATTGTTAAATTTCCATTTGGTAATCTGCTATGGTCAACATTCTAAACCTAAATCTTGAAGATAGGGACTGGGGAAAGGTCAAGATCTTTACCATGGTCTCCTTTTTTATTGGGGTATTCGTTGCTTCTCTTGAGATATCCTCAACCTCGCTTTTCCTGGAAAAATTTTCTGAATCTGAGCTTCCAAAAGCATTTATAATTTCAGGAGCTATAGGGGTATTGATCACCTCCTTTTTCTCTTTTCTCCAGGGCAGACTTAACTATCGGGCACTGATGAACGTCAGCCTTGTCTCACTCATCTTGTTGACGATTGTGATCAGGTTGAGTTTTGGTTATATACACGGGGACGACATCGTTTACGCTACTTTCGTCTTGATGGGGCCGTTCAAGGTTTTGGCATTTCTTTCCTTCTGGGGAATGGCCAGCCGGGTTTTTTCCTTGAGGCAGGGAAAACGATTATTTGGTTTGATCGATGCGGGTCAAGTTCTAGGGGCAATCGTCATCGGTTTCTCAACCTCTCTGCTTATCCCCCTCCTGGGTTCAACTTTAAACCTATTATATGTTTCTGCCGGGGGAATGCTCCTTGCTTTTCTAATACAACTTAGGCTGGGCAAGTATTCAAGCGATTTCCAGGAGAGCATAGCAGTCCAAACAGGTTCCAACAAACAGGAAAAAAGAAATACTTGGAAGACCCCTTATGTTCGGTTGATGATTCTGTTCGTGATCTTATCAACCCTATCCATCTTCTTCATTTATAATAATTTCCTTTCTACAACTAAGGCACAGTTTCCGGACCCTACCGAGTTGGCAAATTTCATTGGGTTCTTTATAAGTACCATTATGATACTGTCATTCCTTTTCAAAACTTTTCTTTTTTCAAGGTTGATGCAGACATATGGTTTAAAAGTGGTATTGCTGGTTCTACCAGTAATTATTCTTATTCTAACTCTTCCTGCCATTCTTCTGGGGACTTTCACTTCCACAGTGATCGATGCTACTGGCGGAATCACGATCTTCTTCCTTTTTATGGCGTTGACCCAATTATTTGCTCAATCATTAAAATCCAGTCTTGAGGTACCAGCCTTTAAGATCCTTTATCAACCACTACCCCAAGGTGTGCGATATGATATCCAAGCAAGAATTGATGGATCAGTGAACGAAGGGGCCGCGGTACTTTCAGGAATTATTTTGTTGGCAATAGGTCTTTTGCCATTTGAGTCCGGCCTTTTCTATCTGTATATGATCATTGCGATAGGTGTGGCCTGGTTGGTTTTTGGAAATAACCTTCACAAAAGATACAGGAATGCCCTTGAAAGGTCTTTGGCAAGAGGAAGGGAAAAACTGGAAAGGACAATTAAGGATATCCCAAGATTCCGGGACCTGTTTGACAATATCCTTTTCAATAACACTAAGAAATCCGCCATGATCCTTAATCTTCTAAATCGGGTGGATAAAAGGCTCTTTACCGATAAGATCAAAGGCATTTTAGAAAAAGGGTCAGAAGAACAAAAGAAGATTGCTTTCGAGTATTTAAAATCTGACCATTTGGTGGAGCAGAAGTCCTTTCTGGAGCAAATGAAAAGAGAAGGAGGTGCACATGGAGGTAAGGATCTGGATTCGGTTTTAAATTGGTTAAAGGAGTTTGAATCTCAGAATGATAAAAAGCAGATCGAAAAATTAGCAAGCTCAAAAGATCCATCCGAAAGGACACTTGCCGTACACTTGATCGCAGCTGATGTCGGTACCGACTACCATAAGATCTATAGGGATCTCTTAAAAGATGTCAACCCGGAGGTTCGGAGGACGGCTTTATCCATACTTGCAGAAAAGGATTGGCCGGAATATTGGCCCCGTTTAATTGAAAATCTGGAAGACCCTGAATACCACAGCACTGCTTATTCTACCATCCTGGAGATCGGGGAGCCTATTCTTCCTTCGCTCGAGCAGGTTTTTTATAAAAGTGGGTATTCCTTCGAAATGCTGTCAGAGATCATCCGGATGCTTGGGTCTATCGGAGGTTCAAAATCCCACGAATATCTGTTAAAAAAGATCAACTACCCTGACAATCGCGTTGTTAAACAAGCAATTATAGCATTAAGAGCCTCGGATTTTGAGGCCCAGGAACATCAAAAACCAAGGATCAAATCAGCCCTTCTTGACACCATAGGCAGGTGCTTATGGTTTGAAGTGGCAAATGATATCATCAAAGGTGATGAGGAATACCCCATGCTCGATGAAGCGATCAGGCAAGAGTCTGTTGAAGCCAACGATTTTCTTTTCCTTCTTCTTTCAATCCTCTATGATGCTGAATCAGTTGCGTACGTAAAAGAAAACCTTGAAGCGGGAAATCCCGAAAGTTCTGATTACGCGATTGAGCTTCTGGATCTTTTCATTGATGAGGATCTGAAAAACAGACTTTTTCCACTCCTGGAAGATTTTCCAATAAACATCAAAGTCAGACTCCTTGAAACATTTTTCCCGATTTCCATTACCACCCCGGAGGATATTCTTGGTAAGGTTCTGGATCTTGATAATAATTATACGCAGCGCTGGACGAAAGCGGTCGCGCTACATTATATAGGAGAAAAGAATCTCCAAGAATACTTTGAAAGAGTCACATCATATATATTCCATTCCGACCCCTTTTTCAATGAACTGGCTACAGCCATATTGGCGGAAAAAGATGATGACAAGTTTAAAGAGGTTGTTTCAAGGTTGGATCCTGAAAAACAGCATGACCTATTTCAGATCGGAATTGTAGGCAGAAAGACCGATAGACTGCTGACCTTTGACTTATGTCTTGAACTTTCGAGGCAGACAGGGTTGGAGGATATGCAGAAACACAATCTGCTTGAAATAACGGATAACCTCACTTTGAAAAAGTACTTGAAAGGTGAAAGGATTGGAGCTTTAGAAGGCGGAAATTCGTTTGACCTGGCCTACGTCAAAAAGGGAGCGCTGATCATGGATGAGACCAAACATATTGCACCTAAGGTTATTGGAGACTTGGTAGGTGTGACAATTGACAGGAACGCTAAGGTTACTTCAGAGGATGTGTCAATGATTTACCTGATCTCCGGAGAGGAACTCTATCGTTTAATAGATACTCATCCAAGCCTGATCGACTCGGTCTCGGATATGATCTCGAGGTAAGCAGAATTAAAAATAGTATATCCTAAATCCACTTCTGAAAAGGAAAAAGTCAACAACAAAATTTACCTTTGGCCGACTGAATGAGTAAGAGGACCACCATACAAAGGCAGATCACTTTGAACGTGATCCTTCCCGTTGTTGGAGCAATTCTTTTGATTGCTGTCCTAAACTATTTAAGGACCCAGAACCTCTTAAACGAATCCGAAACCACCAAGAATTCACTCATCTCGGATAACATTAAAGCCCTTATCCGTTTCCAGGATTATACACTTCATCTAATTGAGGAAAACCTCGACGCCCAGATGAGGGAAATGTCTCATGCTCTCGTGTATAAAGAGTTTCCCGCATTTGATAATATCGAGAATATAAACCTTAACAGGATCCTTGATGAATATGAATTGGATCCAAAATTATGGGCGATCTATATCATGAGGAATGATGGCGTTGTTGTCAACACAACCTTCAAGCAGGATTCAGGTCTGAACTTCTTTGAATTCGGGGACAGGTTCCAGGAGTTCATAACAAATGAAGTCCTTAAAGACGGTACCTTCAAGACCGAAAGGATGGGCGATGAAAAAAACACCAACAAAAAGAGAAAATACTCATACCAAGCTACCCTTGACAAAAATTATGTAGTCGAGTTAGGGGTCTATTCTGATGATGCTACTCAATTGGTCCAGGGAATAAAAACCCAGCTCAACGAAATAGCCGAGAATCAGGCAAGCGTTGTTTCGGTCGATCTATTCGTAGGTGATGAAAATCCGCTATCCTTCAATTCCGATAAGGTTATTATGGACCAAAATCTCCCTGTATTTAAAAGGGCATTGGAATCAAAATCCATCGCGAAGACCTTCGACAAGCAAACCAACCTTGCATATGAATTCATCTACTTCGAAAGGGAGGAATCCAATTTATACGGACATTCGGTCATTCGGATCATAACAGACAGAACCGCTCATGAAAGCATAATCCGAAGGGAAATCATTATGCTGCTTTCGGTCTTTGGGGTCACCATGGGGATCCTGCTGTGGTTGATCTATATAAGATCCAGAAAGATCACAACGCCAATAAAAAGGCTTGCCGATAAGGTTACTACGATCACCGAAGGTAATCTTAATGAACGGGCTGAGGTAAGGGGCAACAATGAGATCACTACCCTTTCGGAAAAATTTAATGTGATGCTCGAAAGGTTGGAGGAGTTCTACAATGAACTTGAGCAAAAAGTCATGGAGCGTACCCAAGAGATCTCGCAGCAAAAGGAAGAGATCGAAGCTCAAAGAGATAACCTTGCCCAAAGTAACCTAGAACTTGAAAAAGCATACAAGGAAATTGAAGAGCATCAGGAGAGGATCACTGATAGTATCAAATATGCGAAGAGAATTCAAAATGTCATTCTTCCCTCAAAAGAATATGTAAGCCGTGTTTTGCCTAACTGCTTTGTTTTGTACAAACCCAAGGACATTGTCAGCGGCGATTTTTACTGGATGGCTGAATACGGAGATAAGATCTGTTTCGCAGCCGTGGATTGTACCGGACATGGAGTTCCAGGAGCTTTTATGTCCTTGGTTGGATACAATAGTCTGAATGATGCAATAAAGGGTCACCCTGGACTTTCAGCCTCGGAGATCCTTGAAGGTTTAAACAAAAATGTGATCAGCATCCTGAGACAAAAGGACGACAGCGAAGCTGAATCGATCAACGACGGAATGGACATAGCCCTTTGTGTTTATGACAAAAATTCCCAAATGATGCAGTTTTCCGGTGCCTACCGACCACTTTATCTGTTAAGGGATGGAAAGATCGAAGAGTTCAAAGGCGATAAAAAGCCAATTGGGAGGTTTATGGAGGGACAAGGGATCAAATTCCACACTCATGAGATCCAATTGAAGAAAGGTGACTCCATTTATATTTTCTCCGATGGCTATTGCGACCAATTCGGCGGACCTAGGGGGAAAAAGTACCTTCCCAAAAGATTTAAAGCAACTCTTGAAGAGCTTGCTGATCAAGATATTCGGACTCAGGGTGATCTGCTTGATCAAGCCCTACTGGAATGGATGGGCGACCATCATGAGCAAATAGACGACGTCGTCGTCATTGGGTTGGGAATTCGATAGACTTTATTCCCTTTTATAGGAAATCTATAAAAAACTCCCCTTTTCAAACAACTTTAATAAATTTACTAGTTACTGAAATACTACTATTAGCAATCCTACCAATTAAACCATGCTTTAATGGCCGCGAAGCCTGACATAAAGTTTCTCTCCCTGACGAATAAAAAATTAGGGGAGGTGGATATTCAAGAATGGATCGATCACCTGGTTTCAGGGTTTAAACTGGTCCTTTCCCAATCATTGAACGAGCAAGTCAATGCGGAAGTCATTGATTCCCTTAAATCGATAAAGGATCCATCGAAAACCGTTGCGATTTCGATAGTTGGTTCTGATTCCAAAATTCCATCTGAATTAGAAAAGGTTTCTCAACAGATTTATGTTCTTCTTGGACCTTTGGAGGACAAGAATGAAGAATTAAAAGTTGCAGGGGCAGTAAATTTTGAATTTTTCACCCTTACGGATGCCGAAGGCCCCAAAGTTCTTGAGCCGACCGGCTTCAGGGATTTTGGTAAGAACTACTGGTTAAAACTTGTAGATCTGGCCTATGAGATCAATAAGGTATATGGTTCAAAACCCAGCACTAATAAGAAAAATGTTTTTCTGGCAGCGGTTAACCCAAGGGATAGGGGCGTAAGAGATGAGATCAGAAGGGATCTTCAAAGAAGAGGGTATTCCGTCCTCCCAAAAGGGAATATCCCCGACGATGAAAAGAAAGCATCAGAAGCGATCAATGCTGACCTGAAAAATGTTGACCTATGTATCCATGTCCTTGGAAAGGAATATGGCAAGGAGATCAATGCTAGCAAGAAATCAATGGTTGATCTTCAAAACTCGGTAGCTGCCGAATTTTGCAAAAAATCCAAGGGCAAGCTCAGAAGGATTGTTTGGCAATCACCAGATGATATTGTAAAAGATCAAAAACAGAGGGAGTATCTGGATGACCTGGTAAAATCTCCCGAGCTTTTGGAGGGAGCAGAGTTCCTGAGAATACCAATAGAACATCTTAAAACCTTAATGGTGGATATTCTCCTTGGCAAGGGCTATACCAGTAACCTTGCTGCCCTGACCGTCGATGGACCAGGGGATGATTCTCCGGAAGAATCAACCTATGTCGTTTTTGATCCACTGGATAAGAAATGGGCTGAAGAGATCATTGGCGAAATAAAAAAAGGAGGATCCAAGGTCAGCCATAGCAAGATACTTGGAACAGTTTCTGAGTCCATGGCTTATCACAAAAAATGTTTAGCGCTTAGCGATTCCGTGGTACTCCTTGCTGACAAAGCAAGTCCTCAATGGGTCGTTGCCAAAATGAAAGACATTTTGAAATCTCCTGGATTCGGCAGGATAAAAGATTTCTCTTCTCGTTCATTTGTTGCCTCCAAAAATCATAAAGAGCTGGCCGATAATGCCAAAAAAGAAGGTTATGAGGTGATCGATAAGGATAAGGGTACAGAATCAAAAAAATTGAAAGAAACTTTAAAATCATAGTATGACTTCCGCCGTCACATTTAACACCCAGGCTGGTGTCGAAGCTGGAAAGAGTTTTAATCCGTTTCCCGGATTAAGGCCTTTCGGGATCGATGAAAGCCACCTCTTCTTTGGCCGAGAGGGCCAAAGCGATGAGGTTTTGGAAAAACTATCCGATAACCGATTTGTCGCGGTGATCGGAGCATCGGGTTCAGGTAAATCCTCCCTGATGTATTGTGGATTGATCCCGGAGTTATACGGTGGATTTATCACCGATGCAGGAAGTTCTTGGAAGGTTGTCATTTCCCGGCCAGGCGGAGGTCCGATTGACAATCTTGCAAAAGCCTTGGTTGAAGCGGATGAAAAGGAGCTTACAGAAAAAGAAAGATTCACTAGGGAATCCATTTCCTCAGCGGTCTTAAGAAGCAGTTCGCTCGGATTGGTTGATGCAGTCCGGCAAATGGACCTGGAGCAAGGGGAAAATGTGCTGATCTTTGTTGACCAGTTTGAGGAGCTTTTCAGGTTCAAGAGGAGTCGCTCTGATTCCTCCACGATAAACGAATCCGCGGCATTTGTAAAACTCCTATTAGAAGCGATCAATCAGTCTGATTTCCCAATTTATGTGGTAATGACCATGAGGTCGGACTTCATCGGTGATTGTAGCCAATATCCTGAGCTGACAAAGAAGATCAACAATAGCCACTACCTCATCCCACAAATGACCAGGGAGGATTTCAGGCAGGCTATTTTGGGACCGGTAGCAGTTGGCCACGGTGAGATTTCGGACAGATTAGTCCAACAGTTATTGAACGATGTAGGTGACAACCCCGACCAACTCCCGATCCTTCAGCATGCCTTGATGCGGACCTGGGATTATTGGATAAAGAATAGGGAAGGCAAGGAAAAAATGGACGTTGGTCATTATGAGGCCATAGGGCGAATGAAAAAAGCCCTCTCAGAACATGCCAATGAAGCCTTTGATGAGCTGGACGAAACAGGCCAGGACATATGTGAGAATCTTTTTAAGACCCTTACGGAAAAAGGGGCCGATGGAAGAGGAATCCGTCACCCAAGCCGGGTAGAGGAGATCTCTGAAATAGCCGGAGTTACTGGTGAGCGAGTTATTGAGGTGATTGAGCATTTCAGATTGCCCGGTAGATCATTCCTGGTTCCTGCCTCTCACATTAAACTGGATAACGAATCTATCATTGACATCTCTCATGAGAGTTTAATGAGGGTTTGGGATAGATTGATTCAATGGGTCGATGAAGAGGTTGAGTCCGTTGCCTTATACCAAAGACTTTGCGACGCTGCAGAGATGTACCAAAAAGGTACCGGAAGCCTTTGGCGACCACCAGATCTTTTGTTAGCCCTTAATTGGAAGGATAAGAGGAAGCCGAATCTAACATGGGCCAAAAGGTATAATCCTTCCTTCGAAAGGGCTATGGTCTTCCTGGAATCAAGCCGGGAATCCTATGAGCTTGAAGAAGCTAACAAGATCCTCCAGCAAAAACGCGAGCTAAGAAGAACCAGGACGTTTGCAATGGTTCTTGGGTCTGCAGCCATTGTAGCCTTGGGTCTGATGATCTTTTCTTGGGCACAATACACTGAATCAGAGCGACTTAGAAGTGAGGCTGAAATTGCCAAGGAAGATGCTCTAACCCAAAAAACACTGGCTGAGCAGGCAGCCAGAGATGCAGAACAAGCTCGGGATGAAGCACAACAAAGTGCCCAGGAAGCTCAAGCCGCAAGGGCCGAAGCGGAAAAACAAACCGAGATCGCATTACAGGAAAAGCAGAATGCGGAATCGGCAAGGAATCTTGCTGAACAGCGAAGGGTGCAAGCGGAACAAGCAAGTGCTGCCGCAATCGCGGCACAGGCTAAGGCCGAGGAGAATTATACTTTGGCCCTTGAACAAACCAAAATCGCTCAAGAGGCTAATGACAGGACGCAATCCTTGCGTATGAGTTCTATTGCAAGGTCAATGGCGGTAAAATCCCTTCAGATCAAAAACGATACGACACTCAGGGCCCTGGTAGCTCAACAAGCATACTTGTTTGACCAGCAGTATGGTGACCAACAATTCAATCCGGATGTTTACGCAGGTCTTTATTACGCAAATAAATATTTGAATAAGCCGGACTACAATGCCCTTTCAGGTCATGATGATGGTGTGCGCTCCATTGTTTTTAGCAAGGATGGAAACAAAATGTACACCACTGGAAGCGACGGAAAGGTTCTAGAATGGAATATGGCCGATCCGGCCAAACCTCATAAGGTCGTTTGGGAAAATAATTCATTGAATAGGTCCCTCGTCTTGAGCCCCGATGAAAACAGGCTTGGGGTCATCACACAATTCTCGACCATCCAGGTTTATAGCCTCCCTCCTGCCGATAGCATAATGTGGTCTCTGGAAAACGATGACAAGGTTGCATGGTCAATTGTATTTGAACCCCATCAAAATACCCTTCTTGCTTCTTATGATGACGGTTCAGTGGTTGAATGGAATCTTGATAATGGAACCAGTACACAAATTACCCAATATGATACTCGATTCATTTCCCTGGATCTGACCCCTGATGCAAGGTGGATAGCCGGAGGCACTGAGGAAGGTCAGGTGATCATATGGGACAGAAATAATGCTGGAGAGCCAGCCAAGGTTTTTGGAGACATAAGAAACACTATTCATGGCATCAAGTTCAACAATTCGGGAACCCTTCTCGCCACTGGAGATCTTGCAGGAAACGTAAGGGTTTGGGAAGTTGGAAGCTGGGATCTCCTGGAAACCCTGGAGGGTCATAGTGCGAGAGTACATGATATCCAGTTTTCAAGCGATGATAAATTCATGGCCACCGGAAGTTTTGATAAATCAATTCTGCTTTGGTTCACCGATGACTTTACCAAATCGCCAGCCGTTCTGGACGACCAGGATTCTTGGGTTTGGTCTCTTGGATTTACTCCTGATTCCAAAAAGATCTTTGCAGGGTGTGTGAACAACCTTATTAGGGAATATCCCCTTGAAATGGATAAGCTTTCAGGCGGGATCTGTGGAAAAATTGATAGAAATATGAGTCAAAAGGAGTGGAAAAGATTTGTAGCCAAAGACATCCCTGCTGCTAAAACTTGTGAAAACTATCCAATAGGTGAATAGTATGCTGAAAAAGTCAACCAAGAAGTTTTTCGCTGGAACCGTATTGATCCTTCTTGCCTTTCCCGGGGTAGCTCAGGAGCAAGATTGTGATAAGAAGCTTGATGAGGCAAGAAAGCTATTCGATGCCGGAAAACTCGAAAGGGTTGAGCCTACCCTGGCTCCTTGTATGAAAGATGGCTTCAACAAAAGCCAAATGACTGAGGCCTATCAGATCATCATTTTGACTCAACAATATGATAATAGGCCTGGTGATGCAGAAGCCACCTATCTGGAACTCCTGGAGCATGATCCTGAATTCGAAGTGAATGAAGCCACTGCTCCCATGGAGTTGATCCACCTCGCGGAAAAACACCATGCCCCTCCCTTATGGTCAGCCGGAATCATTTTTGGACCTGCATTTTCGAATGCGGTAAGAAGAACAAGCTATAGCACTGGAAATGCCAGTACGGAAACCAAGACCTATTCCTCTGATGGAGTAGGCTATGTAATTGGAATTAAGGTTAACAGGTTTATTACCAAGGATATAGAAATTGGAGCGGAGCTTCAATTGATGCGACAGAGGTTCAAATCAGAAAGCAAGCAATTTGGTTTTGCCACCATCGAAGCTTCAGAAACCCAGGACTGGATCCAGCTACCCATTATGGGAACCT
The DNA here is from genome assembly GCA_028279065.1 of Cytophagales bacterium. Taxonomy (GTDB): domain Bacteria; phylum Bacteroidota; class Bacteroidia; order Cytophagales; family CCMP332; genus JANQHS01. Next base: position 17,661 of record JANQSY010000190.1, on the reverse strand, counting down.
ATGATTTCAGCCATGGAAAATGGGAACCTTTTGTACGACTTGGTGTAGTTCCTGCATACCTGATATCTGATAATGCAACTGTCCGGAGAAACAATGATGGCGGGATATCCAGACTTGGAGCCGTAACCGGTCCGGATGTCGATATGTTGCCGCAACGGAATCAGTTCAACATTGCATCATTGGTTGGGGCAGGGATAAAGTATAAAATTCCCAGGGCATTTATTATCCTGGAAGCACGGCATTCATGGTACTTTTTGAGTCAGGTTGAGAGTTCAAGCCGTTACGAAAATCCTGAGCTTTTGTATCAGTATTTCTATGTCGATGACGATTTCAATCTCGGGAATGTTCAGGTTCTTCTGGGCTTTACTTATTCATTCCATAAGATCAAGCAAAAGAATAAGGATAAGAACAAAGAAAAGAAGAGCAAAGAAAATGGAGGGGAGACCGAAAATGGAAACTAAAAAGAAAATGAAGCTAAGGGCTTGCCACATCTTATTGATCCCCCTGTTTTTTGGAATATCTCAATCCTGCTCAAACAAGGATGATCTTGGGGATGATGCTGCGGAATTCTTTGTCAAATACTATGGCAATACCGAGGCAGATGGTGGATTTGACATCAAGCACACTTCGGATGGTGGTTTTGCCATTTTCGGAACCCGGTCCTACTCTGGGACAGGAAGTGACTTTGTCCTTATCAAAACAGATGAATATGGCAATCTCCAATGGGAAAGAAATTATGGTGGCCCCAGAGATGATATCGGCCGATCATTTGAGATTCTCAGTGATGGTTCTTTTGTAATGGTAGGTACATATAGAAATGGAGGAGATATTCTCGATCCGGTTGGAAATGCACTTGATGGTTACGTTGTGTGGGCAAGCTCTGACGGTACCCTTACGGATACGGCCAGAATAGACTTTGTTGGCGATAATCCTCCCGGAGATCGGACCAATGATGAATTATTTGGAGTTGCGGCAGATAAAGTCGGCGGTTCAGGTCAGATTCTCGTTATTGGATATAGCACAGCTCAAGCTCAATCAGCATTTGGGGGATTGGATTCAATAAGCAATGCTCTTGGTAAGGCAAACATCTTGTTTACAAGGATGGACAAAAATTCAATCATTCAGCAATATTCTATGGGATTTGAGGAAGATGATATTGGCTATGATGTCATACAAATACCTCAGGGAAATGCCAATGCAGGAAACTACATTTTCACGGGGACAACCGAACCGGATGCAACCAATCAAACTGTTTTTATTGCCCAGTACGCGCAATATGGGACAGACGAATTTTCCTATCTAGGGACCAACATCAACAATACCGATCTTGAAAATTTGGTTTGCCAGGCAAGAAGCATTGAATTTGTCGATGACCAGGAAATGTATATTTCCGGACACACAGGATCTTCCTCTTCCTCCCAAATATTCCTGATCACAGGAAGCGTTAGTGATTTTTTTAGTGGGAGCATAACGGTTTCCTTATTCGGAGAAAGCGGATTAAATAATGGATTCGGTATGGACAGGACTTCAGATGGAAGTATCGTGATTGCGGGAAATACCTCCGTAGCCTCAAAAGTTCAGGGTGAAACGGACCATTACTTATTGAAGATCAATACTCAGGGCTCCCTTGATTGGGATAAAACCTACGGAGGGACCGGAGCCGAAACTAGCAATGCTGTTATTGTTACAAATGATGGTGGCTTTGCCATGATCGGGGTTAGCGATTTTGAAAGTAATGCATTGATCAATCTAGTTAAAACCGATTCAAAGGGGCAAGTGGGGAACTAACTATAAGAAAACACTACATGGGAAAAAATACCATTTCAAATACATTGAGGGCGCTTGTTTGCGCTCTCTTTTTTCTACCGATCGCACAAACCTTCGGTCAAACGGTGGTGGCCGTGCCCGACACGGTTTTCCTTTGCAACGGTGCGGGTTACGAACCTTTGGATTCTATCTATATTGCGGAATCCGCCGTAACCGATTTCGCTGTAGAAGGACCTGTTACATATAGGATCTCTCCTCCTGCAGGGTTTGAATTCCAAGCTGGGGTGGGTACTCTTACAGTAATACCCGCAGGAAGCTTTAGTTTTTCCTTTATCAACGTGCAAACGGGATTCGTTGAAATCCTTTACACAACTACCGGAGCATCCTCGACATCCCAGGACACAATAATTATTGATGGTTTAAATGTAACTACCACCTCTCCTGGAGCCTTCGGAGATATTGACAGGGTAGCATCAAGTGGCACAGAAGCCACTCATGCAGGAAATGGTTTGGGTGTAAACCCCCACGGGGTTTTAATCAGTTCCCCAGCCATTAGTATTACCCCTTCCACGATAACGGACATTTCCTGTAATGGCCTCACCGATGGTCAAATCGTTGTGAATGCAACGGGGGGTACCGGAACCCTTCAATATTCCAATAATGGTGGATCTACCTTTCAGGGAAGTAACACATTTGCTGCCCTGGCAGCAGGAGCCTACGATATTCAGGTAATGGATGACAGTGGTTGTGTTGAGATCGGGCCTACGGATACAATTTCGGAACCCGCGGCAATCTCAATTGATAATGAAGCATTCGTAAACGTTTCTTGCAATGGTGTAGGGGACGGATCCATTACAATTACAGCGTCGGGAGGAACAGCTCCTTTGACCTACTCCATAACCGGTGGAGCTCCCTACCAGGCCGGAAGTTCATTTACGGGTTTGGGTGCAACCGCTTATAATATTTCTGTTCAGGACGCCAATCTTTGTACTGTAGCAGGAAGCTCAGGAAATATCACTGAACCTACAGCTCTGGTGCTAAATGCTCCTGGAGAAACAGACCCAAGCTGTAACGGTTCCGGCGATGGTCAGGTGGTTGTAAATGCTTCAGGTGGAACTCCGCCCTATGAATACTCCATTGACAATGGAACCAATTATTCAACAAACAATACATTTACCGGCCTTGCGGCAGGGACTTTTAACCTGGCAGTAAGAGATGCTAATGGTTGTATCACTACAGGAACAAGTGCTACTCTTACAGACCCAGCAGCAATTAATATTTCAGGAGTAGTAAAGGTTGATCTCACCTGCAATGGTGTGAACACCGGGTCTATTACAATCACGGCAAGCGGTGGAACTCCTGCCCTAACCTATTCGATAACAGGAGGTGCACCTTTTCAGGCTGGAAATGCCTTCTCATCCCTTGCCCCGGGATCTTACGTACCTGCAGTTCAGGATGCAAATGGTTGTATTGCAACAGCTTCCTCTGAGAATATTACTGAACCTCCTGCGATTTCAATAACCAATGAGGTAATTGTTGATGTCTCTTGTAATGGAGGAAGCGATGGTTCAATTACCATTACAGCAACAGGCGGGACCGCCCCACTTACATATTCCATCACAGGAGCTGCTCCATACCAGGCTGGGAATTCTTTTACTGGACTTTCGGCCATCGCTTACACTGTTTCTGTTGAGGATGCGAATAGTTGTACAGCCACAGGTTCCAGTGGAAATGTTAATGAGCCAACTGCTTTGGTACTAAATGCACCAGGTGAAACCGATCCAAACTGTAACGGTGGATCTGATGGTCAGGTAGTAGTTAATGCATCAGGTGGAACACCTCCGTATGAATATTCGATAGACAATGGAAGCAACTATTCCTCAAACGCAACTTTCATGGGTCTGGCTGCAGGTACCTACAACCTTGCAGTGAGGGATGCAAATAACTGTGTGACAACAGGAACTTCTGCCACCCTCGCAGATCCTACCATCATCACAATTTCATCTGTGACACCTACCAATGTACAATGCAATGGGGCTAATGATGGGCAAATATCAATTACTGCAAGTGGAGGGACCGGGAGCTTAAATTATAGTATCAACGGGGGTTCCTCCTATCAAGCTTCGAACAGCTTTACCGGGTTAAGCCCAGCGGCATATTCACCAGCCGTAAGAGATGCAAATGGTTGTGAGGTATTTGACCCATCAGTCGCAATATCAGAACCGTCCGCGATATCTATTTCTAATGAGGTTATAACTGACATTACATGTAATGGAGATGATGATGGAACCATAACCATCACCGCAAATGGGGGCACACCATCCCTGGAATACTCGATCAATAATGGGTCCAGTTATCAGCCAAGTAGCTCCTTTACAGGACTTACACCTGGAGGATACAATATAATTGTAAGGGATGCTAACCTATGTACTCAGGCTGGAAGCAGTCCAACTATAAATGAACCATCTGTTCTGGTTCCCGGGGGTGCCAACGTAACGAATGTGACTTCAGCAGGAGGATCTGATGGAGAAATTGATGTAGTTGGTACGTCAGGAGGAACGGCACCCTATTTGTATTCTCTTGATGGGGGAACCAATACCCAATCTTCAACGACGTTTTCTGGGCTAACAGCGGGTGCATATATAGTTACCGTAATTGATGCTAATGGCTGTACAGGAACTATTAGCCCGATAAATGTTTCAGAACCTGGTTCGGGCTTACAGGCTGGGGCGATTGATATCAACGGAGGCACATCGGAAGAGGTTTGTGTAGGGGCTACTTCACCTGCAGTAAACCTGAATTCAGCCACCGCCGCATCTGGAGGAAACACAGACTCTACCCTGAATTACCAATGGCAATCAAGCCCAGATGGCGCAGCTTGGTCTGATATAGTAGGTGCCACCAGTGCCAGCTATTCAGTCCCAACACCTTATACCGTTTCTACATTTTACCGTAGGGAAGCCACAAGGGGTGATGGTGCAATCCCATTTGAAGGACCCGTTTATACCAACTTTGTTGTATTGAATGTCCAGGCGTTGCCCAGTGCCAATATCAATATCCCATTTGATACGATCTGTGTTGAAAGTGGTAGTCAACTGTTCAGCGGTTTTCCGGTTCCTATGGGCGGTGCCACCGGAAGTTTTTCTTCAAGTCCTGCTACGGGTGGATTGGTTGATGGTGGAGATGGAAGCGCAAACTTTGATCCGTCAGTATCAATGGCCGGCCTGTTTACCATTTCCTATCTGTATACCGATGACATTGGTTGTTCCGATACAGCATTTGGGGATATCCTGGTCAGACAAAATACCGGGGTGACATTGACAAGCTCAAAATCAAACTATCTTATCACTGACCCTACCGATATCCTTGTTGGACTTCCTGCCGGGGGAATATACTCAGGGGCAGGTGTTTCCGGAAATTCATTTACCCCTTCAATCGCAGGGGTGGGACCTCATGTACTGACATATACCGAATACGATTTTACAGGATGCGAAGGCATCGCAAATCTCCCTGTGACTGTTTTGGACACAGGGGGTAGCCAGATAAGACACCTTGATGCTTCCTATTGCGAATATGCTGATACCTCGGTCATCAGGGCTTCATTGCCTGCGGGTGCTGTCTATAGGGCTCCATTTTGGAGGATCACGGGAAATGTAGGTATAACCATCATTGATGATAGCACCGCGATCTTTGACCCAACTGTGGTTTCAATGACCGATGTTAACTTAAAGGTTTCCTGGCTTTTCTCGAAAGGTGGAAACCCAGACAGTGCGGTTTCTGACGTTATTGTTTATACAAGGCCTTCTGTAAGTATTTCCGGGTTGCCAGGTCCGTTTTGCAAAGATGTTAGCAATGTGGTTTATACAGGATTCCCTGCACCTCCGACAGGGGTATGGTTCTCTCCTACCGGCACCCCACTTACGGACAATGGAGATGGGACTGCGACCTTTGATCCAAGTGATCCATTGGTGACCTCGGGAAGCCATGAGTTTTCTTATCAATACACCAATCCATCCACCACCTGCTTCAATGGCGACACTATCAGCGTTATTGTAAACCCACTTCCGGTTCCTGTTATCACCAATGTTGCGGACAACTATTGTTCTAATGCCCTGGACGAAGTTTTGACTGCGACCCCAGTACCTGGTGGTGGTACTTCCGGAGTTTTCCTAGGGTCTGGTCTATCGGATAACGGAGACGGAACGGCAAATTTTGTTCCCAGCAGTCTACCAGCAGGAAATTATACCCTGAGCTATGAGTTCACTGATAACAATGGATGCACAGATAGGGCGGACTCAGGGATAACTATAATCCAGAAACCTTCGCTGGCTTTTGATATTCCAAACCTTGATTATTGTGTAAATGACCCAATCCAAACCCTCGTAAACATTTCTCCGGCCGGGGGTGATTTTTTCGGCACTACCGTTGTTGGAACAGGTCCTGATTTCAGGCCTACTGCAGCCAATATCGGCAACAACCCCATCACCTATATCTATGTTGACCCGGGAACCGGGAATTGCACTGATACACTTACAAAATCATTTACAGGGCATCAAAAGCCGTTTGTAACCTTTCAGAATCTGCTTCCTGACTATTGTGCAGACGTGAATGGAGAATTTAGCATCATTACCGATGCCCCTTCCTCTGGATCACATAACTGGTCCTTGTTTCCTGCTGTAGGCTTTGGAGGGATATCAGGTACCAATATTGCAACTATTAGAATTGATTCTTTGACCCCCGCTACTAACTATACGGTTAACTACATTTTCACTGAATCAGGTGGCAATAGTTGTAAAGATTCCATTCAGGGAAATTTCTTACTTGAAGCATTGCCAAATGTTTCTTTTACCATGACCGACCAAAGCGCCATGGTTGTTCCGGGAGATCCAGTCCATTGGTGCCGGAATGAGGACAGTATTTTCCTTGAGGGAACTCCTTTGAATGGAATTTATGATAACCTGGATGGCAACAACTTGTCTACCGGAACCGATGTCTCGGATATTGGAGGCGGATTTGCCTATTTCAGCCCATTGTTGACTTTTGGAAGACCGGGTTCGAACTCAAACAGGTTGATAACCTATACCTATAAGGATCCCGGAACCGGCTGTACCAACTGGCAAACCAGAAATAATATCGTAAACGACCTTCCAAATCCATTGAGTATGTCGGGATGGTCTACAGCCCCCGATGGGATAGCTTATTTCTGTACTGAAGATAGCTCAGCGATCATTGTAGGAAGTTCTCCTGCAGGATTCAATGTAGATACTTCTTTTATCCGCATGGATAAACCAAACAATCCACCGTTCGGAGGGATTTATTACCCCGACCCAACAAGGGCCGATTCGATCATTTTCAGGCCCCAGCTGCCAAGCGATACCTTTTTTGTTCAATATGTTTACGTTGACAGCCTGGGCTGTACCGATAGTGCTGAGCAAATAGTCTTCATCAATGCCGAGCCAAGGATCTCTGCGGTTTTAAATTTCAACACCTTGCCTGATGGGCAGATAGATTCATTTTGTATCAACGAACCAATGATGTACAGACTTCAGGTATATGATTCTGCATTTGGTCCAACAGGTGGGATCGTTCCTGACAATGAAACAGAATTCAAGGACTTAACCGATTCTTTGAGTATTGTTGAAATGCCCAGCGGTGAATGGTTTTTCGTTCCTCAGAATACAGATTCTGTTGGACTTCATACCATTGAATATGAATACACCTCACAGGGAGGTTGCCGGGATGCGGAGATCTTCCAGGTCCATGTTCTTGATACCCCCGCTTTATCCATTTCCAATCTCTTGCCAAAGTACTGTAATACCGAATTGAACAGGAATATCCTTCTGACGGGTTTAAGCAGCATTCCAGGAAAAGGAACCTTTAGCAGCATCGGGAATATTGTGGTTAACGATAATGGCGATAATACTGCAGACTTCTTTCCTGATAATGGAAACTGGCTGTTGGATCAAAAGATAATCTTCTCTCTATATGATACCATTTCAGGTTATTCCTGTGCAAACACGAGGACCTACACTGTGGATGTGCATCCAAGACCTGATACGACCATGATACTTAGCACCAATTCCATTTGCCAGGATGATAATCCGGCCTCTATCCAGCCGGTGTTCCCCATGTTTGGAAGCGGTTTCAACTGGGACGATTCAGCCTTTTTCTATAAGAGCGACAGACTTGGGGCATTCCCTGGTGTGGATACAGCCGGGCAAAGCCCAATAGGAACGGCAGCAATATATCCGAATCAGTTCCCATCGATTTATTCCGATACGGGATATGTGGACAAGGTCGTGTTTATAAGGATTACTACTGAAGGCTGCATTGATAGTTCCAAAACAGAGGTTGTTATTCACCCGAGGCCTAGGATCGACCTGAATATCACCAACAACGTCAATGATACTCTGCTTGAATTCTGTAAGAATGACACCGAAGCATATGACCTGGATTTTGGAAACATAGACAATATTTCTCCTCAGATCGCTCCTCAATATGACGGACCGGGCAGAGTAGGAGGGCAATATGAACCCAACAGGGACAACGTGGGAATCAGTTATGTGAGTTTGGAATTCACAACATTGGCCGGATGTACAAGTTTTGATACGGTTTATCCATTTGTATATGGCGACCCGGAAGCAAATTTCCGAGTAGAAAACTTTTGCCTTGCCGATGATATTCAGTTTACGGATTTAAGTACTATTGATGATACAACATATGTACTGGTTACCGGGGATACCACATATACAAGGCACCCCGATACTCTAAACCATTGGGAATGGGAATTTACTTGGCCAGCAACAGGAAATGGTTCGAATCAGCAAAATCCAACATATAAATATGCCCAAGAAGGAAATTATCAAGCCTGGTTACAGATTATCACTGATAAAGGTTGTATAAGCGACACTGACACCGGTTACAGGATTGGTAAACCACCCGTTGCGGATTTTGAATGGGACGAGATCTGTGTTAATAGGACGGTTCAATTTACAAGCACAACTGTGTGGGATAATTTTGATTCTGCGGCCTGGTACTGGACCCTCGCGCCTGGAGTCACTGATGATGTGGAGAATCCTACATCCTCATATTCTACTCCGGGTCCATACACGATTCGTTTGATTGCGGAATCGGAATCAGGATGCTTTGATACTGCAATAAAAACCCTTGATATCAGACCGATCATTGACATCGGTGGCTCCAATCCAGGGTATTTATCCGATTATGACAATGACATCATCGAGTGGAGGCCAGGTGGTTTATTTGAAACCGCATTTACCTGGGAACAGGAAATGCCCGCCGGAAATAAGATCAACTCCTCTCCTCCCGGATCAAGTAATGTCTGGATAACCAATGCCAGCGGCAATCATGATAAAGGCGAACAAAGTTTTGTAATGGGGCCCTGCTTTGACTTCTCAGCCTCTGAAAGGCCTATGATCAAGCTACAGTATTGGAATGAAACAGCGACTGGAAGGAATGGTGCGGCACTTGAATACTCAATTGATAAAGGAGAAAACTGGAGCAAAATAGGAAGCCTTTTTACTGGTTGGGAATGGTATAATGAAGATCCGATTATCGGTAATCCAGGAGATCAGACATTTGATAGGACTGGATGGAGCGGATCTACTTCCTCCTTAGCCCAGCCTGATTGGCAAGATGCCAGGCACCAGTTAGACGTCCTTAGACAAAGAGATGATGTTTTGTTAAGGATAGCCTTCGGTGCGGATACACTTGGAACAAGCGAAGGTTTTGCATTCGGGGACGTTTGGATTGGTGAGCGAAGCAAGAAGGTGATCATCGAACACTTCACTAACTCTTCTGACCTGAACTCACAGCAGGGTGATGTCCAGCATAATGATCTGGTGGATAAGAACATCTACGACGTTTATGATGTTCAATTTCATACGGATTTCCCTAATGATGATCCAGCGAACCTGGACAACCCGACTGACAATAATAACAGGACATTCGTATACTCGGTTTCTTCTATTCCAAGAACGATTTTTGAAGGAAATCAATATTCCGGACCTACTTTCGATTTCACAAACAATTACCAGGCGGCAAACGGAAAGAATGAGATCATTGAATACAGGATTCTGGAGGATGCACAATTCGATGTGGACGTGATTACCAACAAAACGCAGACCGGAGTCAATGGAACTGTGGTAATAACTGCAAGAGAAGCCAGGTCCACCACGAAACTGAGGATCCAGACAGCAGTTATTGAAGCTGACATAGATCCAGGGTCATTCAATAACAGTGCAAATCCTCTTCCAAACTCAGTGTTCAAATCCACGATGAAGAAAATGATCCCGGATGCCATCGGAACCTTCAATGAGAGATCATGGAATCCCGGAGATCAGGAATCCTTTAACTTCAACTACACTTATACCAATGTATATGATCCTGATACGGTTTTCGTTGTAGGTTACGTGCAGGACGGAAACACCAAAGAGATCTATCAGGTTAATTCAGATGACTCAACCAAGGTATTTGATCCGACCGGACTTGGCGATCAATGGGCGTTGAATCAATCTTATGAGTTTATTCTATACCCGAACCCAACTAATGGTCAACTAAATCTTCGCTTTGAAGAGATACTTGATGAATCAGTAAGGATCAGGATCTATGATCACCTTGGCAAGGTGGTAAGGGATGAATTCCTGGAAGCCAACCGTTATGAGATCGAGCTCGATGTTTATGAACTCCCTGCCGGGATCTACTTTGTGGAAACCGGGAACAAGGATTCCAAATCAATCAAACGACTTATAAAGAAATAATCTAGCGCAAAGCAAGAACGGGGATCTCGCTATTCGTAGCGAGGTCCTTGCTTACGCTATGATGGAACATCAGTTTCACCACTGGATACTTATGTGGTAATAAGGCGATAAGATCTGCATGATGCTGTTTTGCAAAAGACTGTATCCCCTCTGAAATATTTTCATCCCTCCCCGTATGACAGGTAAATTTATACCTGTCCAATTCCTCAACCGCGATCTTCCTGTTTTCCTCTGAATTTCCGGTTTGTTTTTCCTGAACAACCGTCAAAATTTCTACCTCCGCATTATGTTTCCTCAAAACCGATTTCAATAGGTCGAAATTCTTGGGTATCACTTTCTCATAACCATTAAGGGCAAGGACAACTCTTTTTATTGTTTGAGGTTCATAGTTAGCCGGGATAACTCCAACCGGAATTTCTACCCCTCGGACCACTTCACTTGCATTCGAACCAAAGATCAGTTTCTCAAGGCCCTTGGCTCCCCTGGTGCCCATGAGCACCATATCGATGCCTTTTTCACTGGTGACCTTTTCAATGGAATTTACGATAGATCCAAATTTGGAAATGATGTGGATTCTTCCTTTTAGCTCCGGAAATTCTTCCTCATACTTATTTCTTTCCACTTCCAGCCCCTTTTCAGAATTCCTCTTAAGGATATCGTCAATGGAAATGATCATTTCCGATGAGGCATGCACCATTTCATAGACATTTAGGAGGTATAATTCCAGATCCCGCTTAGGATATAGGTATCCCGCATAAACAACTGCATTTCTTGCAGCTTCTGAGAAATCAATAGGGATGAGTACTCTTATCATTAATATCTATTGAGAGAAAATCAACCAAGATTTACCCTAAAAAAGATAAGAGGCCATTTTCCTAGGATGAGTTCCCTCAAAAAGGGTACTGATTTAAATCAGAATTTGAGGTGGTCCAGGCTTTCTACCTCCTTGAGGGTGATATTTCTTCCCTGGATCTCAATTAAGCCCTCTTCCTTAAAGTCAGAAAGGGTACGAATAACGGATTCTGTGGTGGTTCCTACCATACTGGCGAGGTCATCGCGGCTCACTGCCATTGAAAAATTCTCTTCTTTTTCCAGCTCTGAGTACCTGTTATGAAGTTTAACCAATGCCTGAGCTACCCGTTTTCTTACGGTGTTATAGGCTAGGTCCAACAATTGATTTTCCTTCTCCACGATCTCAGAACTCAACATTTTTATAAACTTATTGGCCACATCCCTATTCTTGTTCAGCAATGCAAGAAAATCCGTTCTGGGAATAGTCAAGATCTCAGCATCTTCCATTACCATCGCAGAATCCGGATAGTTGGAGTTTTCCAGAATAGCTGTATAACCTAAAAATTCACCAGGTTTGAACAATCCTGTTATGAATTCTTTGCCATCCTCATTCATTTTATAGGTCTTGATCTTTCCGGAGCTGAGGTAATAAAGGGAATTTGGATAATCCCCTTCAAAGAAGATCATGGTCTTTTTTGGAAAAACTCTTGATTTTCGATTTTCCGAAAGCTCGGTTAGAGCGGAAAGCCCCTTTGCCTCATCCAGAAATTTCACAATACCATCGGTATTATTGGAAAATTTGGTCTTGAATTGATCAGCTCGTTTCAACCTTGATTCTATTGTATCAAGCAACTCCATTTCGTCAAAGGGCTTGGTCAAATAGTCGTCAGCACCCATGACCATTCCTTTTCTAATGTCCTGCTTTTCAGTCTTGGCAGTTAAAAAAATGAATGGAATACTTGCGGTATGCGAATTCTTACCAAGCATATACAGCACACCATAACCATCTAATTCCGGCATCATAATGTCACAAATGATTAGATCAGGTAAGTTTTCTTTGGCAAGTTCAACTCCCAATTTTCCGTTTTCAGCCTGTATCACCTGAAAATTTGCAAGCTGAAGGATCTCTGCAGTATTCTGCCTTACATCGGGATTATCTTCAATTAAAAGTATCTTTTTCATTTACCTATTTACTGGAACCTGGATTTGAAAAACCGTGCCCTTCTTTTCAGAGCTCTTGAAACTAATATCCCCTCCAAGGAGCTGGGCATACTTGTGAACAATATTTAGACCCAGACCTGTTCCCTGAATATTCCCGGCATTCTTAGCCCGGAAAAACCTTGTAAATATATGCTTCTTATCCTCTTCGGGAATACCCATTCCCTGGTCTTCAACCTCCATCTTCAAAGAACCGTTCTTTAGTTCTACCCTGAAAAAAATTGTGGACCCCTCAGGGGAATATTTTATTGAATTTGAAAAGAGGTTCTGAAGTATGTTTCTAAGGATCAATTGATCCACAACAACCTCAGGATCAGCTAAATTTAGCTTAGATTCTATTCTTTGTCCTTTTCTGGAGATACCCTTCATTTCTTCAACGATCTCATCAAAGAATTCCTTTAATGAAACCGGAACAGGATCCAGATTGATCTTACCCTCTTCAAGTTGTCCTAGGGAAAGGAAGTCGTTGAGGATCTCGGTAAGGATCTTTACTGTTTGCCGAATTTTCTTGAGGTGTTCACTTGATTTTTCAGAATCACCCTTGTCTGCATACTTTTCTGCAAGAAAAACAGAAGATAGTATAGTGCTCAAGGGGGTCCTGAACTCATGGGATGCCATGGACACGAAGCGACTTTTCATTTCCCCAAGCTCGATCTCCTTTTTCAAGGCATTTTTTACATCATCCTCAGCCTTCTTTTGCTCAGTTATATTTTGCTCAACGATCATTATCCTATTTACCTCGCCCTTCTTGTTTTTTAGGGGAACAGAAAGAAGTAAATAGTAACTGTTCTTATGCTTGATCTCGATCCTTTTTGGTTCGCCCTTGAATACCGGTTTCAATGCTTCAAGGGTTGATTCCCTGATCGATGGCTGAAGTCTGGAAGAAAAATTGGTGCCGAGCAGGCTTTCACTCGTCACTCCTAACCGAAACAGCTCCTGCCCTTCTATAAAAACATACTTGAAATCTTTATCGATCACGCTGATCGTTCCTTTTGGGAAGTTCCGGGCAATGATCCTGTAGAGCTCCTGGCTTTCCGCTAAAGCCCTTTCTGCTTCTTCTCTTTCCCTGACCTCCTGCTCCAGCTCTGTGATGGCCTCCTTGAGGTCTGAAGTTTTTTCATCCACCATCTGCTCGAGGTTCTTGGCATAGTGCTTAAGCTTTTGCTGTATCTCATGCCTTTCAGTGACATCTGTAACCAGCGCTACTACATATTTTCTGGAACCATTCCTAAAATGATTAAGGCTGACCTCTATAGGAAAGGATTCGCCATCCTTTCGTTTTCCATATAGCTCCATTCCTCTTCCCATCGGTCGCCTTACAGGATTTTCCATGTATGACTTTTGATGTTCCTTATGCCTTTTATGAAACTCCTTTGGAATGAGAATGGAAAGTTTTTGTCCTAAAAGCTCATTGCGAGGATGTCCAAAAATCTTTTCAGTGGCCTTATTTGCATAAGCGATCTCAAATGCATCATCCACCAGGATCATCGCCTCACCGATGGATTCAAAAACGGCCTCCAGAAAGTCAATGTTTTGATCTTCAAGTATCACGGTCCGGGAAACTAAAAAGGGCTCCAAAAAAAATCAAATCTGATAACTATCAGTATCAATATTGAATATATTCATTAGATTTTCAATGTGGGATCCGGTGTTTTGCACCTTCCTGAATGAAAGCTACTGCTTATATCAAATCCCAAGACCTATGTCACCATTGCGGGGACCAATTAGCAGATGAGGCCGTAGAGAAAAATGGTCATCATTTTTGCTGTAAGGGGTGCTCCACCGTTTTTGATATTCTCAACAGAAATGACCTTTGCGAGTATTACGAACTTGACCCAAAGGCCGGAATAAATCCTGGAGAGCTCCACAAGGAAAAATTCGCCTACTTGGATGATGAAAGGGTGCAGCAAAAACTGCTCTCCTTCAAAAAACAGCACAAAGCTATAATCACGTTCCAGATCCCTCAAATGCATTGTATGTCCTGTATATGGCTTTTGGAACGCCTATACCGTTTTGAAAAGGCCATCGAAAGTTCCCGGGTGAATTTCAACAGGAAAGAGCTTCAGGTAAATTATGATCCTTCAAAACTCGCTCTTAGCCATTTGGTCTACTTGCTTTCCTCCCTTGGATACGAACCTCATCTTTCGCTGGCCTCAGAGAAATCAGGAAAAGCAAAGCCACTTGAAAGAAGGCTATGGCTCCAAATTGGCATTGCCGGGTTCGCATTTGGGAATATCATGTTGTTCAGTGTTCCTGAATATTTTGACTCCCTTGGTCAGCTTCCGGAAAACTTTAAGAATTCCTTTGGATTCATTTCTTTGCTCCTTTCTCTTCCGGTTTTGTTCTTTTCAGACCTGGATTATTTCAAATCAGCCCTTGCTGGCCTAAGGAAGGGTGCCTTTAATCTTGATTTTCCATTGAGCCTGGGGATGATTAGCCTTTTCATTTACAGCTCCTATTCTGTCTTTTTTGAGGGAGGAATGGGGTATTTTGATTCTTTTGCCGGACTGGTTTTCTTTCTTCTTCTTGGAAAGGCATTTCAGAACAAAACCATTAATCAGTTTTCCTTTGACCGGGATTACAGGTCCTTTTTTCCATTGTTCGCCATCAAGCTGAAAAATGGTAACCAAGAGACCATCCCGATCGAAAATCTAAAGGTTGGTGATAGGATTCTTGTTCAGCACCAGGGATTGATCCCCTCCGATGGGTATTTATTAAAGGGAAATGGTGTCATTGATTACAGCTTCGTAACCGGGGAATCTATTCCTGAAACCAAGCAACTCGGGGAAGTGATCTATGCTGGCGGAAGACAGGTCTCAAACAATATTGAGATTGAGCTAAAAAAGACAGTTTCTAACAGCTACCTCACAAGCCTTTGGAACAATGAGAAATTCCAAAAACCTAAAGAAAAACTCAACCGCCTAAATGATAATGCCGGTCGGTTCTTTACCCTGGGGGTTGTTCTTGTCGCTTTGATCGGGGTGCTCATGTGGCTTCCCGACATCTCAGCTTCGATAAGGGTTTTTGCCTCGGTTTTGATCATTGCCTGTCCATGCGCCCTTGCCTTATCCGCTCCATTTGCCTTTGGCAATGGAATTAGGATCCTCTCGAGATCAGGATTTTACCTAAAGAACACATCTGTTCTCGAAGCTTTGTCAAGGCTCGACCATTTGGTATTCGATAAGACCGGAACTTTGACCGATAACCACAAATTTGATATCAACTATTCAGGGAGAAGATTGAATGACCTTGAGGTAAGCCAGGTGAGATCCATTTGTTCCCATTCTTCGCATCCTATGAGCAAATCCATCTTTCAAAGTCTGGTGGGCCAGGATCTTTTGGTAAATGAGTTCAGGGAAACCCCGGGGAAAGGTATTGAAGGAATACAAAAAGGGGATAAATACAGAATTGGAAACTGGGATTGGGTGGGACAGCAGGAGATGGAACAAGGGGTATTTGTCCAGAAAAATGGGACAGTAATTGGAAAGTTCATGATTGAAGGTCATGTTAGAGAAGAAATGAGCAGGACTCTGGATGAGCTGTCCCTGAATTACGATATGTCGATCTGCTCGGGAGACAATAAAGCCTCCTGGAAAAAATGGCTTGAGATCATGCCATCCGGATCGAACATAAAATTCGACCAGGATCCCCAGGACAAGGCAAAGGAGATCCAAAAATTACAGAAGGCCGGAAACCGTGTTTGTATGATCGGTGATGGCCTGAACGATGGATTGGCATTGAAAACAGCAGATGTAGGACTCGCGTTTACCGAAAAGAAAGATACTCTGACCCCAGCAAGTGATGGAGTCCTATCAGGAGCATCTTTCTATGACCTTGATAAGATCCTGAAGTTTTCCAGGGGCTGCTCCAACATCGTCCGGATCAGTTTTGCAATTTCCATTCTTTATAATTGTATCGGGTTATATTTTGCATTGATCGGGATACTATCACCCGTTATTGCTGCCATTCTAATGCCTTTGAGCAGTATTACAATCGTAGCTTTTACAACTGGAAGCACTGGGTTATATTCACGCATACTTGGGCTAAAAAATCTAATCAGTAACTGATGGAAATCATATTTACATTAATTGGGATTAGCGTTTTTTTGGCCATTATTTTTTTAGGGGCATTTATATGGTCTGTCAAACGCGGACAATACGACGATCCGCTGACACCTGGTATTAGGATTTTATTTGAGGACAAGAAACATCAAAAGAAAAGTAAATAATCAGATATGGCTTTAGAGAGATTTTCCTACGATAACAAGATCGTTAAATACTTCATGATCGCCTCGGTGATCTTTGGAGTGGTCGGTATGTTGGTCGGGCTGCTTATTGCCATGCAGCTTTACATTCCGGCATTGAATTTTGAGCTTCAATATACCACCTTTGGAAGGGTCCGTCCATTGCACACAAACGCGATAATTTTTGCCTTTGTTGGAAATGCCATTTTTGCCGGGGTATATTATTCACTTCAAAGGCTCCTTAAAGCCAGGATGTTCAGTGACTTTTTAAGCTGGACCCACTTTTGGGGTTGGCAACTGATTATTCTTGCGGCAGCAATTACACTTCCGCTTGGAATCACCACCTCAAAAGAATATGCTGAATTGGAATGGCCCATAGACATTGCCATAGCCCTTGTTTGGGTGGTTTTTGGGGTCAATATGATCGGCACCATAATCAAGAGAAGAGAAAGGCATATGTATGTTGCCATTTGGTTCTACATAGCCACCTTCGTGACGGTTGCAGTTCTACATATTGTTAATTCTTTTGAGCTTCCTATCTCCCTTTTTAAAAGTTACTCGGCCTTTGCCGGTGTTCAGGATGCCCTAGTCCAATGGTGGTATGGCCATAATGCAGTGGCCTTCTTTCTGACTACCCCCTATTTGGGCTTGATGTACTACTACCTACCAAAAGCTGCTAACAGGCCGGTATATTCTTACAAGTTATCCATTGTACACTTCTGGGCTCTGATCTTTATCTATATCTGGGCCGGTCCTCACCACCTGCTTTATACATCACTTCCCGATTGGGCTCAAACACTGGGAGTGATCTTCTCCGTAATGCTTATCGCGCCTTCTTGGGGTGGGATGGTCAATGGATTG